>DYRE01000157.1 GCA_020718965.1 Desulfomonile tiedjei | reverse complement strand
GTCTTCAAATCAATGAACTGAACCTTACCTTCATTTCTTGAGAAAACCTGAGAAGAGCTAGACCCGAGCCATTCTAAAAGAACTTGCCCTTCAGACTCGATTTTGTCACCATCCTGAATCTTTACATTCATGTAGTCCATGACTGGGTAGCGCTCATACAAGCGATAATTGTATTTTCCCTTTTCTTTGCTTAACAGTTTCAAGATCCCACCACGTTTTTCAGCTTCTGACATCCTCGGCTCATTGGTCGTGCTGTCAAATATGAATGAGAGAGGAAGGACCTCGGAATTGGCTCTGACGATAATTCGGGTTCCACTTGGGAGTTCGAATTTTTTTCGTGTTCCTTCGCCATCCTGGAGAGTGAAAGATTTCTTGTCAGAGGAAATCACTATTTTACCACCCATCATTTCGGCCTCGGTGGGGAAATGATTCTTACCTCTGTAGAGGAACGAATCCTCTCTCAATGTTTGGGCATCATCAACAAGCCATTCGTCCACTTCCGCCTTGTCAATAGAAAAATCTTCGTAGACAATTAGAGCTTTAGGTTTGTCTTTTTCTTTCTCAATTAATACAGAGCCCCTTTTCCTGGCTGAAATGATGTTCCTTTTTAGAGATGCGGTGCCTCCTATATGAAAGGTCCTCATGGTCAACTGCGTCCCCGGCTCTCCAATAGATTGCGCCGCTATTATCCCTACCGCCTCACCTATGTTTACCATTTTCCCATGAGCCAGGTCGCGCCCGTAACAAAGGCTACAAACGCCTCTCTTCGCCTGACATGTCAAGACCGATCTTATTCGAACCTGATCAACGCCGGCATCCTGTATTTTGTCACGATGTTCTTCTTTAATTTCCTCGTTTGCCTTAACTATTATTTCCCCTGAATATGGATGTTCTATGTCCTCCAGGGCGACTCTTCCGAGAATTCTATCTGCAACATGTTCGATTATTTCACCACCTTCTTCTAAAGATGACATTTCTATTCCATCAAGCGTGCCGCAGTCTTTTTCATTAATTATTGCGTCCTGGGCTACATCGACAAGTCTTCGGGTTAGATAACCTGAATTGGCGGTTTTGAGAGCTGTATCCGCTAGACCCTTACGAGCGCCATGTGTTGAAATGAAGTACTGCAAAACAGTTAGACCTTCTCTGAAGTTGGCCTCAATAGGAGTCTCTATGATTTCTCCCGTGGGTTTCGCCATCAACCCACGCATTCCCGCAAGCTGCCTGATTTGCTGAGTGCTACCTCTGGCTCCTGAATCAGCCATCATGTAGATCGGATTAAAACTCTCTACTTTCTTTTCAGTTCCATCAGCTAGCTCCACAGAACTAAAACGCAGCCCGTTCATCATTCTTTCAGAAATGTCTTCATTGGCGCGAGCCCATATGTCTATAACTTTGTTATATCTCTCGCCGTCCGTAATGAGCCCTTCCTTGTACTGGTCCTGTATTTCAAGAACCTCTCTGCGAGCCTTATCTATAATCTCCTTTTTGGAATCGGGAATCTTCATGTCATTAACACAGATTGAAATCCCGGCCTTGGTAGCATAATGATACCCCATGTCTTTTAGTCGATCAGCGAGAATTACAGTCTTCTTGTCGCCGCATTTGCGGTATGCTTCGTCAATCAGATTAGCCAATTCTTTCTTTTTCATCACCTTGTTGATCGATGAAAATGAAATTTCTTCTGGAACAACCTCCCTCAGAAGAATTCTTCCGACAGTGGTCGGGATCATTTCACCATTTTCACGGATTAGGATTCGATCATGTATTCCAAGTTTCCCGGAGTCATGGGCCACGCGAACTTCGTCCGGTCCGAAGAACTTCTTTGGTTCTCGCTCCCCTTCAGTATCTACGGCCTCTCGAGTCAGATAATACAGTCCAAGAACTATGTCCTGAGTAGGCACAATAATTGGCTTCCCGTGAGCGGGGGAAAGTATGTTGTTCGTACTCATCATCAGAACTCGAGCTTCAACCTGCGCTTCAATGGACAGAGGAATGTGAACAGCCATCTGATCACCATCGAAATCTGCATTAAAGGCGGTACAAACAAGCGGATGCAGTTGTATAGCTTTACCTTCCACCAAAATTGGTTCAAATGCTTGTATCCCCAGTCTGTGAAGCGTTGGAGCTCGGTTTAACAACACTGGGTATTCTTTCACAACATCTTCCAAAATATCCCAAACTTCAGGTGTTTCTTTTTCTACCAGTTTTTTGGCGCTTTTTATGGTTGTAACGAATCCCCGTTCTTCAAGCTTGTTGTAGATGAATGGTTTAAACAACTCCAGAGCCATCCGTTTGGGCAGCCCACACTGATGCAATCGCAAATCTGGACCCACCACGATTACTGATCTACCCGAGTAATCCACTCGTTTGCCCAGCAGATTTTGCCTGAAACGGCCCTGTTTTCCTTTGAGCATGTCTGAAAGTGACTTGAGAGGCCTCTTGTTAGGACCTGTGATTAGCCGTCCTCTTCTTCCATTGTCGAAAAGAACGTCAACGGCTTCCTGGAGCATTCTTTTTTCATTTCGTAGAATGATTTCCGGCGCATTAAGCTCTTTTAGCCTTTTCAGTCGGTTATTCCTGTTGATTACTCTTCGATAAAGATCATTGAGATCCGAAGTTGCGAAACGGCCCCCGTCTAGTGGAACAAGGGGTCTCAAATCAGGGGGTATTACTGGAACCGTAGTCAGAATCATCCACGCAGGATTTTGCCAATGGCGAAATTTTCCCAAGTGTTCGGGGTGAACTATCCTGGAACGACCCAATCTATCAATGATGTTTTTGATCTCGACAAAGGCTAGTTGCTTGCGAACTTCCCAATCCTCAGTTTCTCTCCACTTTACTAAAATTTCCTGAGCCGATTGAAGGAGTTCACTTACAAATCTACCCTTCTCGCTCTCTGGGTCAAATGATTCCGAAACGATTGAGAGTTCAGCAATTAAAGCTTCCGGTTCGATCCCTTTTAACGCCTCCAGGACCCTAAGTCTTTTGGCAAGTTTTTTTCTTTTAGCTTCTGAAGAAGAATCCCTCATTTCCTCCCTAAGCCTTACGCTTTCCGTGATCAAATCCAACCTTTCAAGCATTAGTCTCACAGCTTCTCCACCCATTAGGGCTTCGAAATTGCCGATATCTTTTCCAAACTCTTCTCTTGTTTGGTGATATTTCTCTTCATTAATTAGTTCTCCCGGTTTAAGGCCAGTGTTCCCGGGTGAGATAACCAGATAGGATTCAAAATATAAAACTCTTTCCACTTCCTTTAGCGTAAGGTCCAAAAGCGATCCAATTCGGCTTGGCAGACTTTTTAGAAACCAAATATGAGCAACAGGAGTAGCTAACTCTATGTGGCCCATTCTCTCCCTGCGAACCTTGGATTGTATGACTTCTACGCCACATTTTTCACAGATCGTGCCTCGATGTTTCATCCTCTTGTACTTGCCGCAGTTACATTCAAAATCTTTGACTGGCCCAAAGATTTTTGCACAAAAGAGGCCATCTCGTTCCGGTTTGAAAGTTCTATAATTTATGGTTTCGGGTTTCTTAACTTCGCCATGACTCCATTCCCGAATTTTTTCTGGAGACGCGAGTGATATCTTCACGGCGCAAAAATTTAAAGGATCTTTAGGTTTTTCAAAAAAACTATAATAAACGTCTTCCATTCTTCCCTCCATTTTTTGGGGAAATGGCCTAATGGGCCTCGAGGGATTTAGGCGATAGATTTTAGGTTATCGCCCATCAAGGTTCTATATCAATCACCCAAAAGTGATTTTCTTCTCATCATTTCCTCAGTAGTTGGCTGTTATGCGCTTCCGGTCTTTCGGAGACTCAGGTCCTGCAAACACATTTAAGCCACTGCCCCGGGATCACTCTCCAGAAGCTCCACGTCGAGCCCTAAAGATTTAATCTCCTTCACCAATACATTAAAGGATTCCGGTAATCCCGGTTCAAGAACATTTGTCCCTTTGACAATGCTTTCATACATTCTTGTGCGTCCTGTCACATCATCTGATTTCACCGTCAAAAACTCCTGAAGGGAATAAGCGGCGCCATAAGATTCCATAGCCCAGACTTCCATTTCACCCAATCTCTGCCCACCAAATTGAGCCTTTCCACCCAGAGGCTGCTGAGTTACCAGAGAATACGGCCCTATTGCCCTAGCGTGGATTTTATCATCGACCAGATGGTGAAGTTTCATCATGTAGATGATGCCTACGGTTACCACTGTGTCAAAAGGTTCTCCGGTTCTTCCGTCATATAGCTGGGTTTGACCTCCGGCAGGAAATCCCGCGTTTTCGAGAAGATCCTTGATTTCGGATTCCCGCGCCCCGTCAAAAACAGGAGTGGCGATGGGAACTCCTGGAAATAAAGAAATGGCAAATTTTCTCAAGGTTTCTTCGTCCATTTCTTCTATTATTTTTTGAATCTTCACTCGCCTTTCATACTCATTAACTTCAAATATCTCCAAAAGCCGATCACGAATTTTATCTAACGAGTAATTCTCTTTAATTAATCGGTTAAGTGATTCACCTAAGCCTCTAGCTGCCCAACCCAGGTGTGTCTCGAGAATTTGTCCGACATTCATTCGAGAGGGAACACCCAAGGGGTTCAATACGATCTCCACCGGAGTTCCATCAGCAAAATACGGCATATCCTCCTCAGGAAGAATTCTGGAGAGCACGCCCTTGTTTCCGTGACGACCCGCCATTTTATCGCCAACCGACAGCTTGCGTTTTATGGCAATGTATACCTTAACAAGTTTGATTACTCCGGGAGGAAGCTCATCGCCTTTTTTCAGGCGGCTAATCTTTTCTTCAAAATGCATTCTCCAGAAATGTTTTTGATCGCTGAAACGTTCAATTATTTTTACAACTTCATCTTCAACCGTGGCGTCGGAACTTTTCAGCGACACATTACGAAGAAGTTCTAATGGAACCGTGTCAATCACGTGGTTTGTAATAGGGTCATTTTTCTTCAGATAATTTTCACCTGTTTGAGTATCAACAAGCGCTGCAGCAACCTCTTTTCCAAGAAGCATACTTCGGATTCTCTCGCGAGCTCCTTCTTCAACTATTCTGAGTTCATCATCCCTGTCTTTGTTCAGCTTCTTGATTTCATCGGTCTCTATGGAAATGCTGCGGCTATCCTTGTCGGTGCCTTTTCGAGAAAAGATTCTGGCGTCAATTACTATGCCCTCAACTCCGGGAGGTACCCTAAGTGAGGTATCTCGAACATCGCCGGCCTTTTCACCGAAAATTGCCCTAAGTAGCTTCTCTTCAGGACTTAACTGGTTTTCACCCTTGGGAGTAATTTTCCCGACCAATATATCGCCCGCCTTAACTTCGGCCCCAACGCTTATTATTCCAGCCTCATCCAGATATTTGAGACCCTCATCCCCCACATTCGGTATGTCTCTGGTGATTTCTTCTTTACCCAGCTTCGTATCGCGGGCCATTACTTCAAATTCTTCAATGTGTATTGAAGTAAATATATCTTCCCTTACGATTTTTTCGCTGACCAGAA
>DYRE01000563.1 GCA_020718965.1 Desulfomonile tiedjei | reverse complement strand
GCCATCTCACCAAGCCCCCCATGTATGTATCCATAATCGGAAGCTCATCAGCTGCACCACCCTCAGCTCCGCCATGACATGATTCAACTGCCCTCAACCAACGATCTTCCTCAACATGGGACTCCGTTGGCTTAAAGACCCTGTTGTTAATTCCTCCGAAATGTCCCAAATTCACTATGCTTTTAAGATAGTCTACATTTTGTTCATTTTCATCCTGAAGGGAAATATGTAGATCGTCTTCTTGATTGGCCAAAAACCCACTTCTGATCAGAATTCTTGACCAAGGTATTTTGTTTGGAAAGACGCTCTGGGGCAATTCATCCTTCCACACATCCCAGAGGATCTTGCAGGCCAGCTCTATAAACTTACGGTCGGATTTCCTGTTGTAATTTTTCCCTCCGTGAAACAAGTTGCAACGAACCTGATAAATCATAGAAATCAAATGCGGCCAGTCTGCGGGAATTGGTTCGTCTAATTGAAGATGCTCTAACGCACAGGCGGGAGAAAAGGCAGGAAACCTATTTTCTTTATCGTTTTTTACTGAAACGATAAACGGGTCTTTTTCAAAAACTCTATTTACAAACTCCCTGCGATCATCAGCAATACTCCATGGCTCAATTCCTTTGTTATTCAACCATAGAGCCTGAAAAACGGGAGCAAGTCCCAAAAAAGAATCAACAGTAGTCCGGAATTCTGTGTCGTCCTGGTGGAGTTTATCGAAACGCTCGGCCAAGGCGTTGTCCTTGGCCATGCAATGCACGAGATAAGCATCTTCGTGGTTTCGGCTTAAATCCGGAACACTCTTCGACGCCCACGCATTGACCGTTACCCAAAGATAAATCAATTTCTCTGAAACATTTTCCTCGTCTGTCTCGCTGAACCTGCGAATCCACCCTTTGGCGAAATCCCACAGTTCCGGATTATCGTAAGGCCGATTGAGCGATTGAACTTTTTTGGCCTTCCAAGTCAACTGCCCACAATTTGCCATTATTCACCTCCCATTCGTGTTACTGCCTGGTCGTACCACATGAGCAGTTTGGGGTCTTCTTCCAGGACGTTGTTGGGGATCTTGTCGGCCACGGCAATAATGGTGGCGTAGTCGCGCTCCTGCCAGGATTTCTTGAACCCGGCGCGGACAGCTTCCAAGCGGAAGACCTTGAGCTTCTTTTTGACTTCTTTGTATTCCTCGAACT
>DYRE01000562.1 GCA_020718965.1 Desulfomonile tiedjei | reverse complement strand
CCTTCTGCTTGTCGTCACGGAGGGCATCGACAAACTTGCGCCGGGCATGGGCCATTTTCAAGTCCTTGTGTTTCTTCACTGATAAACCCGTCCACTCCTGATGAATGATATTGGTTAGGAATGCGAACTCGTCACTTTTCTGAACACCGCTTTCTTTCCAATAGTCCGTTAGCTTATTGCGGGTTTCCTGCCCTGTCATTCGTTGCTGAATCCACTTTTCGCTTCTGCCAAGTTTCTGCCAGTTTTCCCTTGCTCTGTCTAAGCTCATTTCAGGGTCTTGAATTTCCTGCATTCGTTCATAGCCTACTTTTGCCAGCCATTGTTTAAATGGTTCGGCCTTGGGCGAAGGAATGGATTGAATAAGGCGGAGAAAAGTTTCGGTGTCTGCAACATCTGTTTCGCGCATTTTACCATCTTCTGCTTGTAATTTCAACCGTACGATTTTTTCGTACACTTCACTACCTTCTACAGTCAATTTCTTTTTCAAATCACTCCAATAGCGTTTGGGGATACTGCTACCTGTTAGAATCTCTATGACATCAATAACCGAGAAGTACCATTTTTCTTTTTCCTCATCCCAGTGGGTGCGGACTTTTTTGCTTTCAAATAATTTAATGTTGCTCATTTGATTTCCATTTTAACCAAATCATTTTTTTACTTTTTCATGGGATAGAAAGACAATTCGCCATCTTCTACCTTTCGCAGAATGAGGTAGATTTGAACCTTAATCTACTTCAGAATCGCTGTATCTCCAAGCGGCCCAGTGGATGTATTACTTTAGTTTTACCGCCGTTACTCCTCCTCAGAGCCATCCACAGGTAACTCCGAAGAATCATCAGAGTCCCTTTCAGGTGACTCTGATGGGGTGGAAGGAGGTCGATTTGCAGCTTAATCTACTTCAGAATCGCTGTATCTCTAATTGGTAGAGGGATGTATTACTTCAGCTCCACCACTGTGATTCCCGCCCCTCCGCGGTCGGCGTGCTCATCGTGGTAATGCTTTATTTCCTTTCTGGTTTTCAACACTTCACGCATCACGGTGCGCAGTATGCCGTCGCCCTTACCGTGGATGATCCGTACTTCTGCGGTGCCGAAAAGCAGGGCATTGTCGAGAAACCGTTCCAACTCCATGAGGGCTTCTTCGGCGCGCTTGCCGCGCACATCGAGGTCGGAGGCAAAGTTGGCCCGCCGCTC
>DYRE01000561.1 GCA_020718965.1 Desulfomonile tiedjei | reverse complement strand
TACAACCTATTGTAATCAGTAGTTTAATGTCATCGTAGATAAAACATGACTAGATTCTAATATGTTATGAAGCGATCACATCACAGTAGAAGAATAAATTGACACATCATATCATCGCGGACAATGATTTATGCGGCAAGGCTGTATAGGCTTTTCAGGGGGGGATTCAAATCAGCGATCTCGACAAAAACAGGGGGAAGCCCGCGCGTATATTGAAGGTTGTCGATAATGTCGAACGGCTACCGGACAATATTCGCGCGCAGCTTGTCGACTGGTTCCAGGCCGAACGACCCTACTCTTCCATTTACGATTTTCTTACCGACGCAGGATATCAGGTTTCCAGGGAACGAATCAAAGACTGGAACAAACAACTCCTAAAAAGGTTAAAACTCCAAGCGGACAAGGAACTCTCAAGCGAAAAAACCAATAACAAGGTCGCCAAGGAGTTTGAGTCTCAGGCTTTAAAAGGGCTCATGGAGTTTTTCTGGGCTCCGTTTGACACTCTAAAGCGGCCAAAATGCGAGTCTATCGGCGACTACGGAAGAGTGGCCGATGTCCTGATCAAGTCCATTAACCTCAGCCTGAACAAGCGAAAAATGGAAATGGATCACAACATGGTTATCGAACGTGTCCGTGAAGAATTCAGAAAAGAATTCCAGAGACAGCTTGTAGGCAGACCTGAACTTGTAGGTGAACTGGTCGAAATCGTGGATGAGGTTGCTGATAAGATGTTGATAGCGAGTGAGGGGTAAGAAACCTGGAGCCACAGACGACACAAATAGACAAAGATTTTATAGGGGGTGTTCTCCCAACAAACACTTTCCTGAAGAGATTCAAGAAAATGTCTCTTAGGGAATGGATAGGTAAAAGCGGAATTGTTTTACGTGGGGCCAAATATTCTACCAGGGGCCACGAATATCTTAACGACATAATTGACGATGATCACCCGTGGCAAATCTACATGAAGGGCGCTCAGGTCGCCATGTCAACCACAATGTTGATCAAGACACTTTATGTGGCTGAACACCTCGGTAAAAAAGCAGTTTACTATTTCCAGAATGACAGCCAGGTTTCAGACTTCTCGAACGATAGATGCCAGACAATGCTTGACGAAACGCCTTATCTGGCGTCCCGCATCCGGAGCACGAACAACGTAGGTTTGAAACAGATTGGTCCGGGGGCCTTATATCTGAGG
>DYRE01000156.1 GCA_020718965.1 Desulfomonile tiedjei | reverse complement strand
TCGATGTATTTTCTATACTCATTAACCGTTGTTGCGCCGACTGCCCTAAGCTCTCCCCTTGCCAGAGCGGGTTTCAACATGTTCGACGCGTCCATGGAACCTTCCGCCGCGCCAGCCCCCACAAGTGTATGCATTTCGTCTATAAATAGAATTATCTCACCCGCTGCGTTTGTAACTTCTTTGAGGACTGCCTTGAGTCTGTCTTCAAATTCTCCTCGATATTTGGCCCCCGCCACGAGCTGTCCGACATCCAATGCCATGACCCGTTTTCCCTTGAGGGTTTCGGGTATGTCTCCAGAGACTATCCTTCCGGCCAAACCTTCTACAATAGCTGTTTTGCCTACCCCTGGGTCTCCTATCAAGACCGGATTATTTTTTGTTCTTCTCGACAACACCTGAATAATTCGTCGAATTTCGTCGTCCCTACCGATTACCGGATCTAGTTTTCCCTTTCTGGCAAGCTCGGTAAGATCCTTGGTAAATCTCTTCAGGGCCTGATACTTTTCCTCAGGCGCCTGATCGGTTACTCTCTGGGATCCCCTTATATCAGTCAGAACAGTATATATCCTGTCTTTAGCTACTCCCTTAGAGTTAAGAATCCTGGCGGCTGTGGTTCCAGATGCCTGTGAAACAGCGATCAACAGATGTTCGACGGACACATATTCATCACGAAGCTGCTCCATTTCCTTGAAGGCGCTCTCAAGGACAGCTCTCAAGCCGTTGGAGAAATATCTGTCAGATACTGCGCCTGTCTGTTTCGGAAATCGTTCTATGGCTTCTAGTGTCTCTGCCCTTATCCGATCAAGGTCCCCTCCTAGTTTTTTGATTATTTCAACACAGATGCCCTGATCGTCGGAAAGTAAAGCCAACAGAAGGTGTTCGATGTCAACTTGGGGGTTTCCCCTTTTAGAAGCGATATCCTGAGCTAATTCCAGGGCCTCCTGGGATTTTAGTGTGAATTTATCCATGCGCATGTTCTGGTCTCCTCGAACAGGGTCACTCTTCCATTTTATAGATTAAATTATTAGACTCAAAATTAGTTGGATTTGCACAAAATGGTCAATTTGGTTTAAGAAATCAGCGATAACCTAAAACCGCATGGATCACAGTTAAGGCGCCCGAAGAAGTATGTCAACTGATCCAGCCAAGCTTTGATTGAGTTTCTGTTTGACTTAATGCTCCTTTTGACTATTAACTAACGCATTGCACGGAGATTAGGAACCATTATAATTGAGGGAATAATTCTCATCCGTCAGTCTTTAGCAAACGCAATGGGGACAACTCGTGGTTTCCACAGTCAACGATCCTTCCGTTATTATTGAATCTCCAGTTTTGAAAGATGATGGAGTCACAACTCCGACAATCTTGGTTGCCGACGATGATGTTGTTTCTTTGGAAAGCCTTTCAGAGCTACTCTCCCTCAGCGGTTTTAGTGTCATCATGGCTCAATCTGGTGACCAAGCATGGCGGCTTTTCTCAGAGAAAGCCCCAAATCTTGTCATTACCGACATATTGATGCCAGGCCTTGATGGTATTGGACTTCTCAAATTGATCAGAGAAGCGGATGACATAATTCCAGTCGTCATTATAACTGGTTTTGGTGAAATGGAGGCCGCAATAAACGCACTGAGGCTTGGGGCTTACGATTTTCTGCTCAAACCGATCAACACGGAAATACTTGTCTCCACTGTTCAGAAAGGTTTGGAGCATTACAGGCTCAAACTTTTGGAAAGAGAATATACTCACCGTCTTGAAATTCAGGTCGAAAACAGGACCAAGGAACTGGCCAAAACCAATGAATTCTTAAAAGGTATACTGGAGAGTTCGAGAGGTGTTTCTATTGTGGTCACAGACCTTGACAGAAAGGTGATATTCTGGAATTCCGGAGCCCAAAACATATTTGGCTATGATGAAAATGAAATGACCGGACAGTCCATAGTCAGACTATATCCACCTTCGTTAAATGAAGATTCAGTTCAAAACACCCTTCGAGAAGCTCTGGAAAGCAAATCGGGAAGCGCGCAAAAGATCATAAAACAAATCTCCAAAGACAAGAAAGAAATTACCCTTTCGCTCGCCATTTCTCCCATGCTAGACAGAAAGGGCCGATTGCAAGCAGTGGTTGGATTAGGGCAAGACGTGACAGAGCAATACCGACTTCATCAGCAATTGCTCGAGTCATACACCAGAATACGAAAAATCCAGGGGGCTTCTATTTTTGCCCTCGCAAAACTTGCGGAAGCCCGTGATGGAGAAACGGGCGGTCATCTAGGGCGAATAAGGGATTATTGCGCAGTTTTGTGTAAGAGTCTGAGAAAAAGGCCCATCTATAGGCGCCTTTTGACCGAAGAGTTTGTTGAAGATCTCGTTCAATGCTCAGTCTTGCATGATATCGGGAAAATTGTCATATCAGACGAAATTCTATTCAAACCGGGAAAATATGGGACCGAAGAAATGGAAATCATGCGCCAGCATACTTTACTGGGAGGCAAGGCTTTGTATGAGGCGGCTAAAGAAACCGGAGAATCTCAAAGCTACTTAACTGTTGGCGCAGATGTAGCATATTACCACCATGAGCATTGGGATGGTTCCGGCTATCCATTCGGGCTGCGTGAAAATGAGATTCCGCTCTCTGCACGAATAGTGGCGTTATGTGATGTATATGACGCATTAAGGTCTAAAAGAAGATACAAGGATGGTTTTTCCCACGAAGAATCTCTCAGGATCATAGAACAAGACCGTGGAAAACATTTTGATCCGGAAATAGTTGACGCTTTTCTCGATTCTCAGGATGAGTTTCGACGCGTCGGAGACTTGACGTCAAACGATACTGTAACTGAAAAATCTGAATCGACTCAACCACATCCGATTTCATGAATTGCAGGGAACTTCGGGGTTCCTGTGTGAATTCACGCACAAATAGTCATAAAAAATCTTTTGCAGGTAACATATTAACATTACAAGTCGTTTTTATCCAGCCTGCTTAGTCTTGACTCGTTGCATTCTTCCAACCGTCAAACAAATTGTGTAGAATAACAAAATCTTTTTTTGGGAGAGAGTAATTTAGCATGAGTCAAAGTTGGGTACCAATTTCAACCATAATAAAAACAGCCCCAAAGTTGTTGGAAATTCCGAAATACGCCAAGAATGTGGCCATGATACAGGTTGATAAGTTCCTCAGAAACCTGTCGTACAAAACGGACCAGGGATCGGCGAACAAAATTAGACAGTGCAGTATTAGGATTACAGATTATTGCAACCTTCGATGCCACACCTGTGGCCAATGGGGGGACCGAGGATTTCTGCGTTCATGTTCTTTGAAGGAATTGAAAGAACACGAGGTTTCTACAGAAAGATACATTTACCTATTGCGGGACCTTGATAAGCACGGACATTCTCCCTCAGTTTATCTCTGGGGAGGTGAGCCCATGCTATATAAGGGCTCGGTTGAAATAATCGAAGAAGCTGCCCGTTTAGGTATGCCTCCAAGTATAGCGACAAATGGAACAGGCCTGCATGAACATGCCGATCGTTTGGTCAGTGCGCCAATGTTCGTGGTGCAGATTTCGGTTGACGGTCCAGACGAAACCACCCATAACAAAAGCCGTCCGGGGGCCGCTCCCTCTGTAAACAATTTCCGGACCATCAGCAAAGCCATCGATACATTGACAGAAATGAGGAAAGAAAAAGGACAAAGGTTGCCACTCATAGCATCCCTTACCACCATCAACAATGTAAACTACCAGAGCCTGGTTGATATATATGAGGTTTTCAAGGATAGAGTCGATGTATGCGTGTTCTATCTAGCCTGGTGGATAGACGAAGAATCTGCAGAGAAGCACACCAGAGATTTCGAAGCAAGATTTGGATTCAAGCCTCAGAAACACTACGGATGGATTGGGAACTGGAGACCACCTGATATCGCAGCGCTTTCCAAACAACTCAAACGATTGAATGAGCTGGCAAAGAATTTATCAGGCCCGGCCGTTATAATTATGCCCCCATTAGTTGAGCCAGAGGATTTGGAATCCTATTACACCGATCACAGTCGCCGATTTGGTTTTGATAAATGCCTGTCGATCTTCAGCGCGGTGGAGATTAATTCCAACGGAGACATGTCCCCTTGCCGCGATTATCACGACTATGTCGTAGGAAACGTCAAGGAACATACAATCACTGAATTGTGGAATTCAGATAAATACAAGGAATTCCGAAAGAGCCTATCTTCTAAAGGTTTGATGCCCGTTTGTTCCCGATGTTGCGGATTGATGGGATACTAAGCATTGAGGCATCGTCCACTTCAGAACTGTAACGTGGTTTTTGCGATTCCAACAGGATTTCGAGCATCCTAGAAAAAGCGTTGAACTCAAAATCTGGATGATCGCATTCTGGTAATCAGAAATTTTGTGGCTATCCCATTAACCACGCCAGTTCCAATCGCAGTGAGAATCATAACTGGAGCCAGAAGTAGAATACTATCATTCTTCACCAACAGAGCGTACGCAACTAGGAGTTGAGCTAAATTGTGAGTCACTGCCCCTATTACACTCACTCCTATTTCACTAAAGAATTTGTCAGCCCACTGACGGGCTAATCCCATAGTGATAATTGAACTCATCCCACCTGCGACGGCAAGCAAAAAACCCGGCGATCCAAACTGTCCAGAAATGAGACCGCCCAGGAGTATTCTTCCCGCTGTAAGCAGGAAAGCGTCTCGGAATCCAAACACATACAGTGTCGCCAGTCCAATTATGTTTGCGAACCCGAACCGGAACCAGCCAATTGAAAATGGAATCAATGACTCCAAAGAATGGATGGCAGTTGCAAGCGCTAACAGTAAACCCAGTCGGGACAGTTTCCTGGTTCTCTCCGTTACCGTCATTTGCTTATTGCATCCAGTTCTTTAGATTCATCACCGGCCACGCGCACTATTATTTCATTCGGCACACATACAAGCGCGGTACCTGACGTGTGGGATTCCCCCATGTTAACGCAATAATGGTTGGGACAAGGAGAACTTATTATAGCCACGCAACCACCCTTTATTCGCACCTTGGTTTCCCCGAGTGGGCCAACTACCGTGATGATGCGGTCCTGATTCAAGGAATATCTTCCCACGAGTTTGTTTCTACACTCGATAAGGACCATGTCCCCTTTTGAAAGGAATCTTTGGGGGAGAAATATGGACAGAAATATGGACAGAAGTCCTAGAGAGCAAATTAGTAATAAATCTGCTAGTTTAAAATATTTGAACAAGGCTGGCTTCCGCTGTTAATTTTAAACATTTCAGGGCAACTTTCTTCAATGCGTGAATCTGTAGCATCGGCAATACATATTTTCACCGGTGACCGAGAAATAATTTTCGGGCCTCACTTAACTGATATTATTTTAAATATCCGATAGTAAAGTTTTCAAACTCAAACCTTTAATTAATTTTATCTTGCACCATACTAAACTTCAATATAGATATTGTTCAATTGGATTCTCGCGGCAATTTTCTGCTACAGGCGGCCTAAAATGAAATGTCCAGTATGCGGTGAAATCGAAGAT
>DYRE01000155.1 GCA_020718965.1 Desulfomonile tiedjei | reverse complement strand
TGGGTTCAATGGTGGTTTCTCCCGGGCCACGAAAGAACTCTCCAACTAAAAAATCTCTCTCGCTTGTGAGGCTTTTCAACTTCAAGGTTGCGTCGAAAACCATACAAGCGGGCGGAAAATCAGCAGCCGGTCGTCCATTCACCAGGTTTCCCCCAATCGTGGCCCTGTTGCGAATCACGGCCGCTCCAAGTTTGCCTGCGGCAGTGGCAACGGGTGCGAACCTGTCCCGGATAAATTCATTCCTGGACAGATCGGCGGCAGTTACAGCCGGTCCGACTGAGATGCCGTGGTTTTCTCTCCGTATGACTTCGTTGAGCCCTGGCACCTTACGCAGCGATATCAGGTGACTTGGTTTCTCAATTTTGAGTTTCATGCGAACCAGCAGGTCCGTTCCTCCAGCGATGATCCTGGCGTTTCCCCCCATGTCCGAAAGCAACCTTAAAGCTTCTTCTAGCGTGGTGGGTTCAATGTATTCAAATTTGGGCAGGAGCATGCTCTTTGCCTCCAGTTATATTGAGGATAAAATTTGATTAAAACTAAAGGGCGAATTCACCCTGTGATTTTTTGAGAGTAAGCGTTTACCTCATGAGAACAAATAAGGCATCATATTGTCAGGCATTCAAAACTGAATCTTCCGTGAGCCTGAAACCTTTTCATACAGTCTTCGGGCCAATCGTCTGTAAGCAGAACCTGCGCAAGACGCCAAGCATTCATGGATAGAATCTTTATAATAACAATATCCAGGGCATGCGTTAAGATTCGACAGATTCCTTCCTTCCTGGAGTTTTCTAATAAAGCGAGAGACAGGAATGTAAACAAGGCCCTTACAGTTGTGTTGGAAAACATAGGACCCTTCTGCGAAATCAGATACGGAAGGGTGATAAGCCAAAAAAATCAGGTCTGGGTCCTTAACACAATCTATAAGTTTATCCCATGTTTTGTTACATGAACAGCAAGATAAGGTTTGTTCGACTGACGAGTTATTGGTTACAGTATATAATTCTTTTGCATGAGGGTCATCCCAATCCACACTTGACCGGATTCCATAACGATCTAAATTCCTTATCAATTCGTGTGACACATTTAGAGCGTGATCCCTTCTGGCGCCTTCTACGTCTTGTAATTCATCAAAGAAAGGAGGAATCCTCAGATATATCCACCCGCTATAACCACCAAAAGGGGTTCCATCTTCTGGGCGATTGCAGGCCATGACGCCTTTAGAGATTTGAGTATCTACTGGAGAAACTATGTGGTAACACTTGGAATCCGGGGATACACCGATCCAGCTCTCATTTCCTGTTTGAAAACCAAGCGTGGCTCGTAGAATGTCGACAAATTTTATCTTGATCGTCATTAATAAAATTTCGTTCTGTATTCGGAACCGTATATATTTGAAAATAATCTTGCGTCAAGAGACTGTCAAGCTATAATATACTAGGTTAATTCGGTTGACAATTGTGAGCTAAAAAGCTACAACCAACCATATTAGTTCATACTAGTGAACATACAGTTCAGAGAAAATCAAGTTTCCGGTCATTGATAGTGGGGCACATGGCATGAACTCGGATCAAAAGGCCATTTCGATATCGTACTCTGCGCCTATTGTTTCAAAGGCTATGCGCGTTTTGAAAATGATACTCACCGAACCAGAGAATCCCGGAATAAGTGAAATAGCCTCAAGACTCAATTTGGCAAAATCTACCACTCATGGAATCTTGGCTGCTCTTGAAGAGACTGGATGGGTGTTGAGGGATCCGATCACCCGCAAATACACCTGCGGTTTCACTACCAAAAAGATCGCGGAGAACGCCGTAGTTCGAATATCCCTGGTAGAATTAGCCAGACCCTATCTTGAAAAACTCAGCGTTTGCCTGGAAGAAGATATCTTTTTGGGAATGTGCGGCGGGTCTAATCTCCTTATTCTCGATCAGGTTGAGTCTTCCAAGGATCTGAAGATTACCGCAAAACCGGGTACGCGCCTGTCACTTTATGCTGGGGCCGCGGGGAAAATTTTCTTGGCTTATCATGACCCGGAGGATCTTGCGAAAATTCTGAAGGAAAACCCCATCCCCCAATTTACGCCACATTCCGTAACGGATCCTCACGAATACGTCAAACAACTTCAAGAGGTTAGGGATAAAGGTATTGCCTGGGACAGTGAAGAATATTTACTGAACGTAAGTTGTGTCGCAGCTCCAATTTTCCATGGCAAGAAAAATCGAAAACGTATGGTGGCTGGTTTCTGGTTAGTTGGTCTCGATCTGTTAGTATCTCCTGAGAAGATGGAACGGGCCAAATCTATGGCTCTTGAAACGAGTGAAACAATCTCGAGGATGCTAAGTCTCAAATGAAATCCTAAGAAATAATTCTAACGGTATCTCTAATCGGAAGTTTTACCCAAGAATCGCTGTTCTATAAAAGTGGCCAAAAGACTAGGGTCGTCAAGGTCAAAGACCGGAATCCCATCCGGAACTTCCGTCGGGTCTCCAGCTACAGCAATGAGGTTATCATCACCACTACACAGCATCTCCCTGCGAAGAACGCTTCTAAATACCTCTATCTTTGGTAAATTTTCCCTCTTGTAACCTTCCGTCAATATCAGATCCACGTTACTGACAAATTTTTCGCGTAACTCATCCAATGTGTGATCGTGGTCTGAGTCTACTACCATAGCTATTTTCGATGGCGATGAGATAAGTGTGAGGACTGCCCCCGCCTGTTTATGACGCCAGGAGTCCTTGCCCTCCCGATCTATTTCAAATGAATGGGCGTCGTGTTTTATGGAACCAATCCTATAGCCTCGGAGAGTCAGTTCACGAATCAGTTTTTCCAATAAAGTAGTTTTACCGGAATCTGATTTGCCTACAACAGAGATCATGGGAATCATGCAAAAGCCCTTTCCGATTTAACGATTCTTCGAACAGGTCCATTGAATTTATAAAGTAATGCCCTGACGATGTTGATAAATCAAGAAGCAAATGATAATGTTATCTATATTTTTTAACAGCGCAATCATGAAAAACTAATAATAGAACTAGCATATCTGGAGACTACAATGTCCATGAAAGAAGAAGTGATCAGCCTGGTCGAAGCTACGCATCAAGCTGCCGCAGAAGCCGCCAAAATGTCAATGACAATCAAAAGCCATATTCTTACGGAAGTTTCGCTCCGGATAAAAAATGAAAAAGAATCTCTGCAGCAAGAAAATTTGAAGGATATACATTCCGGTGAGATCAAGGGTTTGTCACCCGCTATGATTGACAGGCTAACTTTATCGGACAAAGTTATAAGTCAGATGGTCGAAGGTCTGGAAGAAATAGCTGCTTTTCCTGATCCTGTTGGGGAAATTACGGGGATGTGGGTCAGACCGAACGGTATGCGGGTAGGCAAAATGCGAATTCCCCTTGGTGTCATTGGAATAATCTACGAATCAAGGCCTAACGTGACCGCCGACGCTGCGGCTCTGTGCTTGAAAGCCGGGAATGCGGTTGTGCTTCGAGGTGGCTCAGAGGCTATCAACTCGAACCTGGCAATCGTCAAGTTGTTTAAAAGTGTTTTGAACGAATTCGGAGTCAACCCTAATATCGTTAATTTACTTCCTACAACAGACAGGGAAGCAATCCTGCACATCCTCAAATTGGAAGAACTCATTGATCTAATAATTCCCCGAGGCGGTGAAGAGCTTATTCGATTTGTTTCCGAGAACTCCAGGATTCCCGTTATCAAGCATTACAAGGGAGTTTGCCATCTCTATGTCGATCAATTTGCAGATGTGGACATGGCAATTAAAATAGCAGTAAATTCAAAGGCTCAGCGTCCTGGAGTATGTAACGCCCTTGAGACTTTACTTGTTCACAAGGAGCTTGCCCCGAAATTCTTGCCCAAGGTTTCCTTGGAATTGAACAAAGTAGGCGTTGCTCTGCGAGGATGCGACATTAGCAGGACCATAGTTCCAGAAATGGACATGGCCACGGAGGACGACTGGCACGCTGAGTATCTTGACCTGATTCTTGCAGTCAAGGTTGTGGATAGCATGGATAATGCGATTAAACATATCGCTCAATATGGTTCACTCCACACGGACGCCATTGTCACCAGGGATTACGCCGCATCCCAACAATTTCTCAAAGAAGTTAATTCATCCACGGTAGTCGTAAACGCTTCCACCCGAATGAGCGACGGCTATGTCTTTGGACTCGGAGCGGAAATAGGAATAAGCACGACAAAAATTCACGCCTACGGCCCTATGGGGGTTAAGGATTTGACGACGACTAAATTTATAGTCCTGGGGGACGGTCAAATAAGGGAATGATGTGGCACGGGCGCCATTTATGAATAGATATATCGCAATTAGTTATAAAATTGGGGTATTGAATTGACAGAAATTAGAAACACCATTGATTTGATGATGGAACGAACCAGCGGAATGCGCCTATCCGAGGAGGAAAGGCAGCGCATTAAGCGAGAGGAATTGGAAAAGAAAGCCCGCGGCTATGCCCTGAAGCTGATTGACCCTAATGGGCCAAATCAGTCAGCCCTATCGAGCCTTGACCAGGAATCGCCCGAAGAAAGGTCAGTCCTGGAAACTCTCGTATGGAAAAATATCGTTCAAGGAATTTCCAGTGAAGACGATATTAAGGTTTTTTTTGAAAGATTCGATGACTGGTCTCTGTTCCGGTCCAAAAGAAATAAAATAGAGGAGCTACGTATAAAATTCAAAGATCAGGGTAAAAACAGGAATAAAGACAAAAAGAGTTTACTGGACCGTGAAAAAAGAAAACTGGCGGACGCCGGAATATCCGGCTCCGCCGTTGTGCCGAAATTGTCTAAAAATATGGAAAGCTCCGCAATGGTCGAATTGATCGAAGAATTCAAGAAGATTCTTTTATGAAAAACATCTTATTTCAGTAATTCCCATTTACCATCTTTCACTCGGACCATAATCATCGAATCCGTGCCAAGTCCGTTGTGGTCCTCTGGAGTCAGGTTGTAGATTCCACTTATTCCAACATAACCTTTTGTCTGTTCTATGGCGTCACGAAGTTTTGAAGGCTCGACGCCTGCTTTCTTCATGGCGTCGGCCACAACGTAAATGGCGTCCCAAGCGTATCCCGAATGAGTATTAATTGCGAATTCCTTGTTGATTTTTTGGACATCGTTATACTGGTGAACAAAATCTTTAATCACCTTTTTTTGCGGATCACTCTCCGGCAACTGTTCCCATGCCATCAATTTTGTTGAAGGCATAACGCTGCCTTCAGCAGAGGCCCCAGCCAGCTCCACATACTTGGGATCAGGTATGCCGTGACACTGAAACAGAGGCTCTTTGAGGCCCAGTTGCTTGACGTTCTTGGCCACAATGGCAGCGGCCGGACCAATTGTCCAGCACACTATGGCATCAGGATTTGCAGATGATAGCTTGGACAACTGGGCAGTCATGTCGGTGTCTTTAGGATTGAAGGATTCATTGGCCACTATAGTCAATCCGTATTTAGGGGCAAATTTTTCCAGCCAGCCTTTTGATGCCTTAAAATTTTTGGAATTATTAGAAAG
>DYRE01000154.1 GCA_020718965.1 Desulfomonile tiedjei | reverse complement strand
GTTTGTAACTCACTACCCTTCGGATATAAAAGCCTTTTACATGAAGAGAGACTCATCTGATAGCAGATTGGCTCTTGCTGTAGACCTGCTTGCGCCGGAAGGGTATGGTGAAATTATCGGTGGCGGTCAACGAGAGGATTCACTCGAGGCGCTGGAACAGCGGATTGAAAGGCACGGCCTTCCTAAAGAGCCATTAGAATGGTATCTGGACCTCCGGAGGTACGGCTCTGTCCCGCATGCGGGATTTGGAATGGGAATAGAACGCGCGCTCGCATGGATAGCGGGCATTCATCATGTCAGAGAAAGTATAGCTTTTCCGAGACTACTCGACAGGCTGTCTCCGTAGAATCGGCCTTTTTTTGCGACAAGTTCCAGCTAATTGTTTCACGCCTCCTCATAGTTGATCTGAACAAAACTAACAGAGGAGGCATTGTGAACATTCCGCTAAGCTTCCTGGTCACTCAACGACAGAGCAAAGCCAATCATAGCGACAACTGAAAATTAGTCGGCAAGCTATTTGGGGCCTAACACCATAGTCATGTTGCGGCCTTCCAGTTTGGGCTGCTGCTCTATTTCAGCGCTATCGCTGATCATCTCCTTGAGCCTGTTCATAAGAACATTCGCAAGTTCAGGATGCGTAATCTCTCTTCCTCTGAACATAATTGTTACCTTGACTTTGCACGAATCCGCGAGGAATCCCGTGATCCTCTTAACTTTATGCTCAAGATCGTGCTCTTCAGTTTTTGGTCTAAGTTTGACTTCCTTGAGAATTACGGTCGCCTGTTTTTTCTTGCGCTCGTGCTCTTTCTTGGTCTCTTCAAACCTGAATTTGCCATAATCCATCATCTTGCAAACAGGTGGATCAACATTCGAAGCTACCTCAACAAGATCAAGCCCGAACTCCTCGGCTCTGCGTAGCGCTTCAGCGATATCCAAAATGCCAAGTTGCTCCCCTTCCGGCGATATAGCTCGGACCTGGGAGGCACGAATCTTTTGGTTAACCCTGACCTTGGGTTCCGCGACAACGGAGCCTCTTGGTCTTCCTTTCATGCGCAATGCCCCCTTGTATCTAGATAAGAAGTGATTGCCATACTCTTACTTTGTTTAGAAAGAGCGCGATTCAATTTCATGTCTCAATGAATCAGTGAATTCTGAAATGTCCATGGAAACCGTCAAATCCTGTCCACGCTTTCTAACCGCCACATTCTTGCTCTCTAGTTCCTTGTCACCCAGAATGACCATGTATGGGACTTTCAGATTACGAGCTTCTCGAATTTTAAACCCGATCTTTTCGTTTCTGAGATCCATTTCCACCCGGACATCCTGCTCCTTCAGCTTTTCTGCGATTTCAGCAGCGTAACCGTCAGTTCTGTCTGTTATCGTGAGGACCATAACCTGAACAGGGGCTAACCACAAAGGAAAGGCTCCAGAATAATGTTCGATAAGAACACCCAGAAAGCGCTCAACGGCCCCCAGGATAACCCGGTGAATCATTACTGGTCTCTTGCGTGACCCGTCTGAATCCACATAAGTAAGCCCAAAACGTTCGGGTAGGGTAAAATCACATTGAATGGTTGCGCATTGCCACGATCTTGCTAAAGCGTCTTTGAGCTTTATGTCAATCTTTGGACCGTAAAAGGCCCCATCACCTTCGTTTACTTCATATGCGCAGCCAAGATCCTGGAGGGCTTTTTCGAGAGCAGTTGTGGCTCTCTGCCAGTCCTCGTCGGATCCAATCGACTTTTCCGGCCTTGTACTCAACTCCATGGTGTATTCAAAGCCAAATATGCCCATCACATCTTTGACAAAGTTTATGATTCCAAGTATTTCACTGTTTAATTGGTCTGGAGCGCAAAGGATGTGAGCGTCATCCTGCGTAAACTGTCTTACTCGCAAAAGTCCGTGAAGGACTCCGCTTTTTTCGTGACGATGCACCGTTCCTAATTCAAAATATCTTATAGGCAGGTCTCTATATGACCGGATCCGGGATTTGTAAATTATCATGTGGGCAAGACAGTTCATCGGTTTTATACCGTAATCAGTGTCATCCACTGTGGTAAAATACATGTTTTCCCTGTAGTTGTCGAAGTGACCCGATTTTTCCCAGAGTTCTCTCTTGAGGATTTGCGGACCTACAACCATCTGGTATCCCCTCTTGAGATGCTCTTTCCTCTCAAACTCCTCGACCAGGTATCTCAACATTGCTCCCTTGGGATGCCATATTATCATTCCAGGGCCCGCATCTTCAGATATTGAGAACAGATCCAGTTCCTTGCCCAGCTTCCGGTGATCTCGCTTCTTGGCTTCCTCCAGCAATTCCAGATATCGTTTCAGTTCATCCTTGGACGCGAATGCGGTTCCATAAATCCTCTGGAGCATCTTGTTGCGCTCATCTCCTCGCCAGTATGCCCCGGCAACTTTGGTAAGCTTGAAGGCCCTGATGGTTCCGGAACCTGGGATATGAGGCCCTCGGCACAAATCTGTGAAGTTACCCTGGGAGTACAGACTCACTTCATCATCGCCAATACTGTCTATCAATTCGATTTTATAGTTTTCTCCGAGTTCCCGGAAATACTGAATCGCTTCTTCCCTCGGAAGAGAAAATCTGTGAAACGGAAGCTTGCTCTTTATGATCTCCTTCATCCGGGTCTCGATCCGCTCCAGGTCCTCTGGAGTAAAGGGTCTTGGAGAATCAAAGTCATAGTAGAAACCCTCTTCTATTGCCGGACCAATTGTAACCTTGACATCCGGAAACAGTTCCTTGACCGCCTGAGCCATGACGTGAGATGTAGAATGTCTCAGGATTTCCAAACCTTTGACCGAATGGACAGAGACAAAATCCAGTTTTCCTGGTTCCGTAATGGGAGCGAAAAGATCAACCAGCTTCCCGTCTATTTCAGCCGCAACAATTTCGGATTTGTTCTGGCGAGAAATTTCCTTGAGTATCTCGCCCGCGGTTATTCCGGGACGATATGTCTTGGAGGTATCTTGAATGGTGAGTTCCAAAGAGGAATTCATGCTTGGGAATGCTCTAGCGCTTTAATGTTCCATTCCCTCGGCAGGTTTGATGTCATCTATTGAGCTTGCCTCCTAAAATTCATAGAAATACTATTCATGGTAGGCGCGTGGGGATTTGAACCCCAGACCCTCACCGCGTCAAGGTGATGCTCTCCCCCTGAGCTACGCGCCTAGATACACTGTTTACGATTAACAAGCCAATAGCTTGTTGTCAAGACAAAACTCACGACCAACAAGTGAACTAACGCATAGAAAACTTCTTGTCGATTCGACTACCAGGTTGTGACATGCAGGTTCGACTCTCAACCATCAATTTCTGCAACAAGGCCTGCGCAGAAGCATCGTTCCATCTAGCCGGACCAACACTGTACCCTACCGCAGCGCCCCGACAATCCACAATATAGGTTGTGGGAAAACCCGGGACTTCCAGTATCGCTTCCTGATTGGGGTTAACAAGAAACGAAGTCCTTTTCCCAGCCATTTCCACCACTTTCAGACTAAAACCTCGGCCTCCATCAAAGAGGATTGAAAACGGAGTCCTTGTGGTTGCTGCGTATTTCTGTATAGCTGCAGGTGGGTCCACAAGGTTAACGCCCAGAATTGCCAACCCTGAACCACCGTAAGTATGTCTGAGATTTTCAAGGAGAGGCTCTTCGACTTTGCAGGCGGGACATGTGATGGACCAGAAATGCAACAGAACTACCTTGCCTTTGTAATCATTGAGTGAAACAGTCTGGCCGGTCGGAGTTTTTAGCACTAGGTCGGACACCTTGTGTGGCTTGGGGTACAGATAGATATTAGCTTGAGTAAGTGGATCGGCGGCGCTGGCCAACTGAATTGGAATAACAATGTTTAATATCAGCAAGGATAAAATGATCATAATTGATTGAGGAAATAGACGGTTCATCGGGCCTCCGATTTTATATGTAACATTTGAATATTCAATTTATGATATAAAGTTTGAAGTGTCAATCTTTTTTTGGGTTCTTTTTTTGGGTCCACAATAATTCCCAACTTTTTTGTTTTCAATAGCATATCATGTTATATTGGGATATGGTTGCTGATACAATCCTTCGCGGAACATTGGTGAATGTACTCGGAACCGGCATATTTATCCAGGGTCCGTCAGGTATTGGGAAATCACTTTCCGCCCTTAGTCTCATGCGATTTGGACACAGGCTTGTCGCAGATGACCTGGTTGCCGTTGCCAGACATGAATTGTTCGGTCTAGTCGGGCGGGCGTTAGAAGAAGATGTACGTATTGAAATAAGAGGATTAGGAGTCTTTCTCGCCCGGAGTCTTTTCAGTGATGGCACTGTTATGTCTTCGCCCGTCAACGTGATTGTTGAACTGTCGAAGTTCGTGGAGGAAAGAGACGCTGGTCGTATCAAACCATTAATCACCGAAATAAAAATGCTTGATCACCCTATAAAGAAAATTCTGGTTCCAGTACCGACGGGAACTGACCCCGGCTTGCTGGTTGAACTAGTTGCCCGAACACAGATAATTGCAGGCCTGGAGACAAAGTGAGCCGACGCAGAATAGTTATCGTAACAGGAATGTCAGGGTCGGGCAAATCTACAGTAGCGAAGACACTGGAGGATGCAGGGTATTTCTGCGTGGACAATCTTCCGGTTGATCTGGCTCCCAAACTTTTGGACCTCATGGAGGCTGGCGGCACGGAACTACAGAAAATAGCCCTCGTCATAGATTTGCGCCAGAGAAACTTTTTTCCTCGGTATTCAGAGATTTTAAATTCTCTCGAACTGACTGACACTACTCTGGAGATTTTGTTCCTCGACGCCAGGGATGAAGTTCTTATTCGAAGATATAGTGAAACCAGGCGTCAACATCCTCTTGCAATTGGCGGAGATGTCATAGACGGTATCAAGAGAGAAAGATCCGAGCTTGTAGAAACAAAGGATCGGGCGGACAGGATTATTGATACCTCCGACATTACTGTTCATCAGTTAAGAGACACCATCAAAAAGATCTACTCGGACGTCGTTCCGGGAGACATACAAATTATGATAAACGCCTTTGGCTTTGGAAAGGGGCTTCCTCTAGGGTCGGATCTTGTTTTTGACGTTCGCTTTCTGCCGAATCCCTTCTTTGTAGACGATCTTTCAAAAAAAGACGGCAGAGATCAAGCAGTAATCGAGTGGGTCCTTGAAAAATCTGAAACCAAAGTTTTCCTTGAAAAAATGTTTGATATGTTGGATTTCCTTTTACCTCTTTACATAAAGGAAGGAAAACAGTACCTTACTATTTCAATTGGTTGCACCGGAGGTCGTCACAGGTCAGTCGTAGTCAGTTCTTTGATAGCCGGCAAGCTCTCGACTCAAGGTTTTCGCCATGTCAGGCTGAAGTTGCGTGAACTCGGGATCGAATCTTCAATGCAGATTGGCTAAATATGTTTCAACAGACTACGATTATTATCGTCTTATGTTTTAAACGCGTGAAATAAAAATTTCGCATTAGACTTTTTTTTTGGAAAGATTATTCTATGGTAGGAATTCTCGTGTTGACTCACGGAGAA
>DYRE01000153.1 GCA_020718965.1 Desulfomonile tiedjei | reverse complement strand
AGGAGGCCCTAGCCCTCATCAGGCCTGGCTTTCTCGCCAAGTGCGAAAGTTGAGTTTTAGATCACGGTTTGGCGCATGTGCCTGAAGGAAGGCGTCTTTTCGCTGAAATGTCTGTTGAAGAAAATCTTGTCTTGGGTTCATTGACCCACAAAGCCAAAGCCAAACGTAAAGAAACCCTGGAGTGGGTTTACGAAATGTTCCCGCGACTCAAGGAACGCAGCAACCAGGCGGCTGGAACGCTGTCAGGAGGTGAGCAGCAGATGGCGGCCATTGCAAGGGGGTTGATGTCTCTACCAAAACTTATAATGTTTGATGAGCCTTCGCTAGGGTTAGCCCCTATTATGGTTTCAGACATTTTCAAAATAGTGGAAATGGTGAACAGTCAGGGAGTCACCGTGCTGCTGGTGGAACAAAACGTTCACCATACACTGGCAATGTGTGATCGAGCCTATGTGTTGGAAAATGGCCGTATAACTCTTTCAGGAACTGGTGAAGAATTTCTCAACAATGATCACATAAAAGAAGCGTATCTGGGAATTTGATAATTTTATCTCACCGAGTAAATTTTTCTTACTGGTATTAACCCTGATGATTCACTGTAGCAGTAGATAAGCGCAAACAATATATAGTGGGGGCTGGGATGGATATTACAGCGCGGGGACGCACTGGCGAGTTCCGCGCTGAAAATACTTATTGAGTGACTGGAACAACTGAAACCAGTTTTCGATGCTTGTCCTTAGCTCTGAATTCTACAACTCCATCTATTTTCGCAAAGAGGGTATAGTCTTTGCCTAGTCCTACATTCAGTCCCGGATGAATTTTTGTTCCTTTTTGTCTGACCAATATGTTACCAGCTTTGACAACCTGCCCGGCAAAACGCTTCACCCCAAGGCGTTGACCAGGACTGTCCCTACCATTTCGTGAACTTCCACCTGCTTTCTT
Source organism: Desulfomonile tiedjei (assembly GCA_020718965.1). Taxonomy (GTDB): domain Bacteria; phylum Desulfobacterota; class Desulfomonilia; order Desulfomonilales; family Desulfomonilaceae; genus CAJBEZ01. The sequence goes on along the minus strand of DYRE01000153.1, from coordinate 4,654 downwards.
GTGAGCCATGGTCTAACCTCCGTTTCTAAATCTGTTGAGCGGAATCTGTCAGAACTGAATTATCGTCAGTCTGACCCTGTGTATTTACGGACTGATTGATCTGTTCGACTTTCAAGAGCGAATACCATTGTCTGTGTCCCTGTTTCTTGTGATAGCCCTGTCTTCTTTTTTTCTTGAAGACGACTATTTTTCTGTCTCGAGCCGTCCGTAACATCCTTGCAGTCACGGTGACATCCTTCAACAGAGGGGTTCCAAACACGGGCCCGTCTTCGTTTACGACAGCAAGCACCTGTGACAGTTCAACTGTTTCCCCGGGTTCACCGGGAATCTTCTCAACTTTCAGTTGATCACCAGGGGCCACCTTATATTGCTTCCCGCCGGTCTGAACTATGGCGTACATAATAAACCCTCCTAGGCAATAACGTTTTAATAAACCATTACTATTGGTAGATGTCAAGCCAAATCGCAGCATTTTAACCTATCCACAACTATCTCAATCGCGCAGATCAATAGCCAAAAGCCCACGGAAAAACCCATGAGGCCGCTTTAAGAAATAATACGGCATATACGGAAGCAAGCAGATCATCTAGTAATATTCCCCAGCCACCGTGCGCGTTTTGAGCTTCATTTGCGGGAAAAGGCTTTAAAATGTCAAAGAATCGGGTAGCGACAAACGCCCATACGATAGTCAGAAATAAGTCTGGCGTTCTGAAAAAAAGTACAGTGAACCAAAACCCTGCGATTTCATCCAGTACAAAGGTTCCTGGGTCCTTTTTACCATAGCGTTTTTCGGCCCATTCACCCAACACAACACATCCAACACAGGCTGCAGTTAGGAAGAGCAGAATTACAATCCGCTGAAGCTCGGGATTGAAAAACCAGCGTATAAATATGTAAATTATGATTGCTGGTATAGTTCCAACAGTCCCAGACGCGATTGGCGAAAAGCCCAACCACATTCCGGTAACAATTATTTCCTTTGTTCTGTCTAAAAGACTCTTGAATTGCTTTTTCGACATGATTCTCCAAACTCTTCGAATATCTTTTTACTATTTTCTCAATATTTTTGCATTTCTTATTGTGCAAATTTAGATGTAGATGCTCTGGAAGCGCATTTTCTGGTATAAGATTTCTACAGATTTTTCTTTTGTAAGCATCTAGAAGCGAGAGCGTAAAAAACTTGCATCGTACAGTTATCCTCTGCCGTCACGGACAAACTCATTTCAACAGAACCTCGAGGATTCAGGGCCAATATGATTCTCCACTAACTAAAAATGGTCTTGAGGAAATCAGGAAACTAGCGCAAACAGTTAACACTTATCTGCCTCGCGTAATTTATTCCAGCACCCTAGGTAGAGCCGCTTACAGTTCCGCAATTTACTCACAGATTTTACAAATTCCTATCCACTTCAGGTCAAATCTCGTCGAACTGTCATGTGGCGAATGGGAAACATCTTTGAGAACCGATGTAATTGGGCCAGATGCGTTGATCAGACCAAGCTGGGTTAGTCGACCGCCCGGAGGCGAGAGTTATGAAGACGCTGAGAAAAGGCTGAAAGTTTTCATCAATGAGATATTGTCAAGTTCCGAATATTCATGCGTAATGGTCCTAGCGCACTCGGGGCTAAATCGGGCTCTAGTAAGATCTTTGCTAGGCTTACCTCTAGATAAAGCCCTATATATAAAATTCCCTCACGATACAATTTACCAAATCGACGCAGATGGAACTGTCCGTTGGATAGGATTGTCAACCGGCTCAGGTGTTGGATTTCTTAGAGAAAAGTAGTGACTGACGATTTGCTGAAACTGGGGTGGCACGGAAATTGGGCTCTAACAAGTGGCCAAACCGGACTTTAGTTTTGACCAACTGGGAGGCTCGAGCCCGAACTATTATATTCCATCCCAGTCTGTTGTAAGGGAAAACACTCCCTAGGGTTCGGTCGATCCAACTCAGTGAGTCAAGCCTGTAGAATTTCTTGTCTCCAGTTTTTATTCGGGGGATCTTGTAAGGCACTATGTAAACTGATCTCCAGGCCTCACATTTTAGCCCGACACTTTTTAATTTTCTCGCCAATCCTATAGGCGTGTAAAACCTCAGATGAGTTTCATCCCAACCAAACCAATTCTTGTCACGTTTTAAAACTCTATGATAGGTCCCCTGAATAGCGTAGTTGATAGAGATAGAGTTTTGAGTACTTATCACGAGAATGCCGCCTGGAGTCAAAACTCTGGAAGCGGCTTCAAGCAGCAGATGATCGTCGGGAGCATGCTCAATAACGTCCTTCATGAGGATCACATCGAACCCCCTCTTGAAGGCAAAGTTTGGAAACCCCTGATTGCGCACAAAAAAACATTGACGCGACACACCCTCTCTCTCCGCGAAGTATCTTGCTGTTGACAAAACTGAATCTTCAACGTCAACCCCGACAACTTCCGCAGCGCCGGCTTTGGCTGCATAAACGCAAAACAAGCCGCCTCCGCAACCGTAATCAATGACCCGCTTCCCCTTGAGATTTCCAAGCAATTCTGTCACAAAATCGTTCTTGACCCTGCTGTAGGCTTTAGATTGCTGCTCCAAATAAGAATCTAACGCTTTCTCCGAGTCGTATGACCTCAACCAATGGTCTTCAGGGTATCTTGGAGGTTGAACTGACATGATATCCAATCAATTTGCTTATTTCGCAGAATCAAGTTTCATTATTGAATTGTCAACATCTTCGCCTATTCAAGCGCTTAAACTTTAACGAATCTGTTGTAAACCTTTGCCCAGCTATTTTGTTCCTTTAGAAGTGAAAAAGCCTTCATTTTTTGCCTTCCAAACTTGCCCAGCCTCGAGGCCAGAGCGCCATCGCCAAGAATTTTTTCAACAGCGTCAGCCAATGCGGACGCGTTTCCCGGAGCTACCAGTAGTCCTGAAATTCCATCTTCAATCAACTCGGGGGCAGCCCCCACCCTAGTGGCCACGCTTGGAACTCCTGCAGCGAGAGCTTCCATCAAAATATTTGGACAACCTTCGGTTACGGATGGAAGAACAAAGACATCAAGTGAGTTCAGCCACTTAGAAATAGCGTGATGTGGAGCGGGTTCAAGAAGCTTAACTCTTTGATCAATTTGCGTATTGTATAGCATTTCATCAAAGACCCTTTTTTCAGAATCACGGATTATGCCCCTTAATTCAAGGCTGATATTCCATTTTTCTGACAGGTTGGCCACTGCCTTGAATATATAAGGCAGCCCCTTGGCATATTTAAAAATCCCTCCACACCCAATTTTAACACAGTCTTGAGGTCCTGCTTTTAGAGTCCAAGATTTCTCCGGGATTTCGACTGAATTATATATTACACACGATTTGTCAACAATTGGCGAAAGTGCGCTTGCCAGTTCTATAAGGTCACGACTAAGTCCTACAACATAATTTGAGTTTTCCAGACCACTTTTGCAAACAGCAACCTTTTCGGGACTGAAAAAATACCTGTTTACGTCATTACCTACTATGCATGATATCATGGGCTTGCCCAATTTCCTCGCCAAGATACCCGTCACATATCCCATGGGGTACAGGAAAAAGGACTGAAATATGTCATATTCTTTTTCTGCCGCAAGGTATTCCAAAGACTGAAACATCATTTGCAAAGAAAGGTTGTGAGGGCAATCCCACAAATCTCTATCGCCAGATTGGGAATTTTCCTTCCCAACAACTATGTCGTGAACTATTAAACCGCCAAGGGTTGCTGTTTTTCTGTTTTCATCAAGTAGAGCCATCCGTGTCGGATCTACTGACAATTTTGCAACCTCGGTTTCAAGTCCAATGTTCGCGGCGTGATTCGCCACCTTAAACGCTGTACGGGCTAGACCGCCCCAATGTTCAGGGGGAAATTCCGGGGTTACTATAAGAATTCTTGCTTTGCAGGCTTTCATTGGGCCATCTGGGTTTTCGCATAAAATCTTATTGGTCTAATCAACAATACTCACAATCTTTTATCATCTAGCCCAAAAAACTGGAATACCGTTCAAACTCGAATTTCAGTCAAATTCGAATCTTTTTGAAAACTTCATTGCTCTTGAGATCAATCAGTCAAGGGTATAAATATATTTTGAGACACATTAATATGCGTGTAGCCTTAGTATTTCATAAAAACCCATTCGCATCACCGGCGAGCATTGATCTGATAAGATTGCGAGCCATATCCTCCGGCCTTCACAAAAGAGGGATAGAGACAGATATAGTCGCCCCTGTCCCCAACCATGACATCTTGGACAACAACATCAAAGTGTTTGGAGCTGAGCGACTCTATGACCCTTTGGCCTATGACATCGTCAAAACCTGCTACCATAATTCCATAAGACTGGTTCCCCCTTCACAAAAAATTGTCGTTTCCCGAATAGTCCGTGTTGTTGACGCCAAATTTCCCGAGAGGGACCAGAAATTTAGATCCAGTTTACTTGAATGTCAGGAAATGATCAGGGAAAGAGCTAAAGCAGTAATATTCAACAACATCGAGAACAGATCGAGATGGACACGCCTTTACGGTGAATCAGCGGAAACAGAACTGGTTCCCACAGGTTGTCCTTCCGTTACACCGGCCCAAGGCCAGACCCCTTACATCACAGGCAAAAAAATTTTGCTCTTTCTGGGAAGTATAGCGGCCGCAAG
>DYRE01000560.1 GCA_020718965.1 Desulfomonile tiedjei | reverse complement strand
AATAACAGCATAGCCATCTTTCATTGATGAGTCTACCGAAGGAGAGTCCACCACCGCCATGACCTTTTCAGCCGTGACCCTTTTCAGAGCTTCCCCTACATCAACCCATTCATGGGGTAGCTCGGGAACATTCTCCATGGCCAGACGATACGCTTCTTCAAATCCAATAAATTTACTCTTAAATAGAGACCAGTTCATCAGAGCTCTTTCTTGCGTGTGGGATTCAAATTTCCGGAAGTTCTTTGAAAAATCTGTCCCCGTTTACCATTTTAGAATCTAATTTGTGCGTCGCCGTAGACACCTATCAGAAAAATGCGACAATGGATTACACTTGAGTCTGTTTATCATCATTAGAGTGACGTGGCAATCACGTTGGAGGCATCCATGGTGGCGCAAATTGGTCTTGCCATACATTTACCAAGAGAGCCCATAGGAACCAGGTTGAAGAAATAGTTTCGCACTAGGGCTGTCCCCAAAATTATCCGAAATCAATGGGCGCCTCTCACACCTCCTGCGGAGGGGCATATGCATATATCGCACTCTCATAACTGTCGACGTGAACGAAGATTTGAAGGGGGCTAGAGCCATCGTCGTGAACAATTTCCACCATAGGGCTATGTATAAAAGTTATCTTTCTAAATTGTTCACAAATCTCCAGCAGCCGTGTTAGGATACGCTCATAACGTATTTGGTCAAAGTCTTAGGTTTGTTAAATGCTCGAAATATTCAGACAATGTACCATCTATCTAGCTGCGTTCGTCGAAGCCGCTGCTGCTGTCATAATAGCTTATGGAGCAATTGAGGCGACAGCCAGATTTTTGTCACTCGTCGTTCGACGAGAGGACATGCGCACGAACAAGGAGTACATCAGGTTAAACCTGGGGCAATGGCTCACAGTAGCTTTGGAATTTGAGTTGGCGGCGGATATTTTGCGGACGGCGGTTGCGCCTTCCTGGAATGATATAGGGCAGCTTGCCGCAATAATAATCATTAGGACAGCCCTGAACTTTTTCTTGCAGAAAGAAATCGACAAGGCTGAAGAAAGGGCAAGATCCAAGGCTGAATGAAATGTCGATTTTGCAAGGTTCCATATTATCTATAGAAATACTGAGTTCGATGGTGATCTTTAGTTACTGTGTGGCTGGATTTGTCATTTTATGAACAGCCGAGACAGACTTAGGATTCAAATAATTGTAGCCAACGGCAC
>DYRE01000152.1 GCA_020718965.1 Desulfomonile tiedjei | reverse complement strand
GAGATAGGATTTACGCAACTCCTTCTCGATGGACACATGCGGCTGCAAAGGGGTCTGTTCAGTGGGTTCCATCAAAATTCAACCTGGTTACAGTAATACTTATCCAACGAACTCTAGAAAAGTAGGGTAGGGGGGTCCGGGGTCAGATATCCAGCTCCGTCACCTCCATGGCGTGGTTCTGGATGAACTCCCGCCTGGGTTCCACCTTGTCCCCCATGAGGGTGGTAAAAATATCGTCGGCCTGTTCGGCGTCATCTATGGTTACCTTGACCAGGGTTCGGTTCTCTGGATTCATGGTGGTGGTCCAAAGTTGTTCAGGATTCATTTCACCCAGACCCTTGTAGCGCTGGAGGTGGCTGCCGCGGAAGGTTTCTTCCCGCACCTGGCGAATAAGCTCATGCCAGTCAGGTACCGTCACTGATTTTTCGTCCCCGCCAGAACTCTTACTGAGGGTAAAGCCCCCCTTGAGCAGCTGTTTTAATTGAGGATGCATTTCCAGTGCACTGCGGTACTCGCCGATCAGAGGAATACTGGGCCCCAGGGTTACTATGCCCTGGGAGCGCCCGTGAAAGACCAAATCCACCTCAAAACAGTGGGGGCGCCAGCGACAGGGCCGTACCGGCCCGGGCTGTAACTTGAAGGCGCATAATTTATTTGCCAGATCCACAACATAATCCTGTTCACTGAACTGGTTGGCCGAATGGACATTCTGTTCCAACAAAAACAGGGTCATGGCCTCGCCCAGATTCGAGCGTTCAAGATGCTGAAGAATCCTCTCGAAATAGGAAAGTTTTTTTAGTAGGCGGGACAAATCTTCGCCGGCGTAGCTTCCGCCCCCTTCATGCTCCAGGCTAAAATTCTGACTAGCCTGCTCATACAGGTAACTGTTCAGGGTATCCTCGTTGAGAAAATACTGTTCGCTCTTGCCTCTTCCCAGGCGATATAAGGGAGCCTGGCCGATATATACATGACCGTTCTCTACCAAGGGCAGCATTTGTCGATAAAAGAAGGTAAGTAACAAGGTGCGGATATGCGATCCATCCACGTCGGCGTCGGTCATTATTATGACCTTGTGATACCGCAGCTTACCGACATCGAACTCATCCTTGCCAATTCCTGTTCCCAGTGACGCTATAATCTGCTTTATTTCTTCTGAATCAAGCACTTTATCAAATCGCGCCTTTTCCACATTCATAATCTTCCCGCGTAACGGCAGGATGGCCTGAAAAAACCTGTCCCTTCCCTGTTTTGCGCTACCACCGGCCGAATCACCCTCAACCAAAAAAATTTCCCTTTTCTGGGGATCTTTCGTCTGACACTCGGCCAGTTTTCCAGCCATGATCAAACCAATGCCGCCCTTTTTGCGGGATAATTCCTTGGCCCGACGCGCCGCTTCCCTGGCCCGGGCCGCATCTACCACCTTGGCCAAAATCTTTTTTGCTTCGCCAGGATGCTGTTCCAGATACAGCGAAAGTTTGTCGTTACACACCGACTCCACCAGGAATTTAACCTCGCTGTTTCCCAGTTTGGTCTTGGTCTGTCCTTCAAATTGGGGGTTAGGCACCCTGACGGAAATAACACAGGTCAATCCTTCCCGCAGGTCATCCCCCACGAGTTTTTCCCGCAAATTTTTAGGGATACTGTCGTCACTGGCATAACGGTTTATGCATTTTGTCAGGGCTGCGCGGAATCCAGCCACATGACTCCCCCCCTCACGGGTATTTATGTTGTTAACATAAGAAAAAAGGCGCTCGTTATACCCATCGAAAAACTGGAGAGCCACATCAACCTGCACCTGATCCTTTTCCCCGCGTATGGAAATAGGCTCGCTGTTAACCAATGTTCGTTTGCGATTAAGGTACTCGACATAAGATATCACGCCACCTTCATAGTGAAATTCATCCTCTTCGCCACTTCTTTCGTCTTTCAGGGAAATATGCACGCCATCATTAAGAAAAGCCAGTTCCCTTAGACGATTTTTGACGATTTCATACTTAAAAACTGTTGTTTCTAAGAAAATTTCGTCATCAGGCCTAAAGGTTATCGTTGTTCCCGTCTTTTCACTGATCCCTGCCTTTTCCACATCTGAAGTGCGAGTTCCTCGCTTGTATGACTGGCGATAGACTGTTCCATCTCGCCGCACTTCAGCCACGGCCCAAAGGCTCAGGGCATTGACCACAGATGCCCCCACGCCATGCAGACCACCGGATACCTTGTAACTGGAATGGTCGAACTTACCCCCGGCATGGAGAGTAGTCATCACCAGTTCCAAGGCGGAAATCCCCTCGGTGGGATGTATATCCACCGGAATTCCACGACCGTTATCCTCCACGGAGACAGAATTATCCTCGTGAATAATGACAGAAATTTTATTGCAATGACCAGCCAGGGCCTCGTCTATAGAGTTATCCACCACCTCATAAATAAGGTGATGCAAACCTTCTTCGGCAATATTTCCAATATACATGGCCGGTCTTTGGCGTACCGCCTCTAGACCTTCAAGAACCTTAATATTTTCTGCGCTATATGATGTGTTCTTCATTGTAGTCATTTCATATTGCCATTGGCATTATTATACTGAGAAAACCTGCATCTTCGTTAGAAACGATTTTACATGGTTTTTCTTTATTTGATGAAAAGTTAATCCTTATTTCACTGCCAATCATAACCTGAAGTGTTTCAATAAGATACCTACAATTAAACGCTATCGAAATATCTTCTCCATCGTATTCAATAGATATTTCATCATCAGCGCTACCATAATCAGAATTTTTTGATTTCAGAACAATTTTTCCATTTGTTATGTCAATTCTAATTGCATGAAAAATATCTTCTGAAAACAAGTCAATTCTTTTTAATGCATCTAAAAAATCAAGTCTTGGAATATTAATATTGTATTCATTTTCTGCCATTTTGGAAATGGCATTACAGTCAGGAAATACACCTTCGCTTAACCTTACAATAAGAATGTCATCATTAACTTTAAGAACTAACTGCTTTTTTTCAACACCAAGGAAGACATCGTCAATGTTTTCACAGAATCTGCGTATCTCCACCAGACCTTTACGCGGAATCAAAGTATTTGCTTTAATAGAAAGAAGAGAAGCTTCTTCGCAAACTTCCCGGCCCATGAAAGTCATGCGGTGGGCATCCGAGGAAACAAGTTGTAAAAAATATTTTTCTTCTATTTTTTCAACTTTTAACAATGCATTGGTTAGGCTGGGGATGTTCTCTTTTTCAGAAGCTACTGAAAAAAGTACCTTATCTATACACTCTACAAAAACCATCGCCGGCAAAGAAACCAAGCTCTCTCCATTAAATTCTGGAAAATCAGGGAAATCTTCAGCCGGCAAACCACTGAGTCGGTACGTACTTGTTCCGGCAATTATTTCAACCCAATTTTTTTCTTTTTCCCTGAAAACCATTCGTTCCGAAGCTGACTCCCTGGCCAGTTCATAGAGTTTTTTTGCCGGCAAGGTCAAGCTTCCTTCCTGCTCCACGTCAGCGGTCAGATTCTGTCGCAGCGCCACCTCGGTGTCAGTGGCACTCAAAGAGGCCATGGAATCTTTAACGATTATGAGAACATTGGCCAAAATTGGCATACTGCTTTTTTTACCAACCTGCTGTTGGGCCGCCATGATCTGCAAAAGGTCAAGACGAGAGACGGAGAATTCAAAGGGCATTATTTTTTCCTTTAAAGAAAAAGAGTGATGGTAGTTGCATGGACAACAGAGGGAAAAGTCAATTATCTATTGGTTATGTTATGATTTTATGTGTTGATAAATAATGGGATCTTTCGTGAAAAGGAAGGGGTTTTTTCCAAAAACCACGTTATCCACAGGGAGTAGACAAACAACTCCCAAACTTATGAAAAGAAAATGGGCAAGAACTAGAGAGTATTGTTTTATCGTATAATTTTTATTTAATTTAAATTAATAAACTCTAGCAAAAAACTAAAAAAAAGGCAAGGGTTATATCCCTGGGATACTGTGAACAACAATATGGAATTAAAATTAAAAAACTCTTTCACAAGTGTGATACTCTTGGGGGAGAGTACGGTATAATTCCTTGAACCGCAGCGCTATTCACAGTAATGGTGATGGAGAGGGTGGTGAGAAAAAGACTTTCGCTGGAAGAAGGTTTTTAGAGCTGGGGATGGGTAGAGTCATTCCATTAATGGAACAGGAAAATAATACTTCAAGGTGAGTCTGTCGTCCTGCTGTCCTATTTGCACACAGCAAGCAAAGCTAAGGAGGCGAACAAAGGAAGGGGCTGGGAGCCGATCACACCCCGAAGGTTTTTCCCAAGGGGAATGATCGGCTTGGCAAAAAGGGAATTACCACCAGCAGACTGTTTTGTCAGCGGCAAAAACTTTCTGTACCAGCAGGTCATAGTTAGGTGTGTCAACGTAGAGTTGAAACTCGTCGGCCTGACGGTCACGGTTTAGTATGTTCACCAATTTTTTGACATCGTCACTGGGCTCGGATCGATATACTTGCAAAATGGAATTGATATCACTCATTACAGCTTCCTCCGGTTACTCGGCACAGGCCGGCGGTGGTTCATTGGTTTGCTTGGGCAGACCATAGGGAATGATAAAATCAGCCTCGCGCATCTGTTCGCCCAACTCCTCCAGGGACAGGCTCTGAATATCAACCCCTTCGGGCAAGTTGTCCGGGGCGTCGCCGCCGCAACAGAGGACCGCGCCCTCCATATCGGTTATCCAGCTGATATTTTCCGCCATGTATTGAGACATGGAGGGAAATTCGCCGTTCATGATCACAGGGTAGGCGTAGTGGTTTTCCACTGCCAGGCCCAGCCCCGAGCGGATCCCGTCACCATACATGCGATTCTGAATAAGAATATAGACCTTCAAGGATTCCATAGCGCATTCTCCTTACATGACGATGTATTTGCCACACTCGTCGAGAATGGCACCGTGAAAAGCCTGGGTCCGCATCTGCTTGTCAGTGAGACCGCGGGGAATATCCTTTACAGCATCGTAGCCCTCACAGGTGTAGCTATCGGCACAAATGGCCAAATCATCGACGGCACACATCTGGGAGAGTTCAAAAAATTCTGTACACTTGGTCAGGTGAATGGATTTATAGGTGAAGAAAACCTTGACACTCTTCCCGGCCCGCACCGCTGCCTTGGCAACGCCAAGGATATGGCGCATGTTCTGGGGGGAGGTGACAAGTATTCCTAGCTTGTTTGGATCGGCAGACATGGACTACTCCCTTTGCTGGGGTTTGACGGAGAGGAAAATCAGCCCTTCTTGATAAAGAAGCTAATAAAACCAGCGCCTTCCTTCTCTCCCAAATAGGTGTGGCCGGAACGCTCACACCAGCCGGGAATATCATTGCGGGAGCCCGGATCGGTGCCGTCAACCTGCAAGATTTCGCCGGACTTTATCTTGCCGATTTCCTTTTTGGTCCGCAAGAGGGGCATGGGACAGCTCAGACCCTTGGCGTCCAGATGCGCAGCCACGGTCAGTCCCTCTGGGGCAACTTTGACATCGCTCATGTAAATCCTCCTTCATACAACTTGGTTAGGGGGGAACTCTGCAGACTGTTTCACTCAACTCCCCAGCCTGGTGGCTGCATCAATAATCATAA
>DYRE01000559.1 GCA_020718965.1 Desulfomonile tiedjei | reverse complement strand
GGCTACGCCTTCGGCCTTTGCTTGAGCTACGCTGAGTTTTAACTCCTCACGACGCAACTCGGCTTCTCCATATTCATCAAACATGCGCGCCCGTTCCTGCGGCGAAACGCCATCTTGCTCAATATGCTCAAACACCCGTTGAATAATCTCACTCTGATATTGGGTTTCGTCTACCTGTTCATCTAAGGTGTCATCTATCGCTCGTAACCAGGTGTGATAGGGTTCAGGGGTTTCCGCCGTCACATATTTGGGGCAGAGAAACAATATCTTATGCTCTATTTCGCTAACGGGATTGCCTTTTAAATCGCGCGGCGTAAAATCGGTGACTAAGACATCTTTCTGGTGTTTATCGCCTGAGGTTAAGACCACAATCGTATAGACTCGTAATGAGGGGTGGTAATTCTTGGCATTTTTCACCTGCTCAATGATGGCGATACAATGATAATGCAAGAAACGGTCATAATGGTCGCCATAACGGTCATGTTGAATGTCAACGACGAGGCGATTTTTCTCATCTTGGGCAAATAGGTCGAAACGGGAATCGACGCGCCCGATGATAGGGTCAAAGGATTTTTCGGTTTCCACCTTATCAATTTCTAGCTCGACATTGAACATATCCTTGACAAAAGCGGTGAAAACAATGGGGTCACAAAAGGCTTTTTTGAAAATGACTCCGTAATGTAATGAGGCAACATGTTTCATGTTGAAATCTCCTGGAGAACTAAGTTAATTAAGAGTAAAATTTTAGAACAGGATAACCAGAAAAAACGGATTAAGGCGGAGGCTTTATCCGCTTTTTCTGGTTATCCTGTTCTCTACGGACATGTGCGGGTAGACCTCACAGGTCTTCAAGACCTGAGGTCTGGCAGGAACAATGGGCGGGGGTCTCGCTACTAGGGCGGCGAGTCGTTTGATTAGGTGACTGTGTTTCATTATGTTTCTCCGTTCAATTTTGCTGTTGTCCCGTTGATAGCGCGGATAGGCAGGACACGCGGATAAATCCGAAAGTCCCGCGAATCCGCGCTATCAGACACCGCAAATCATGGTGTAGCGATTATGGTGGAGAAATCGGATTTCTCTAAGACATCCGATTTCTGGCGGGAATTTGGGTGGGTAGACCTCACAGGTCTTCAAGACCTGTGAGGTCTGGCGGGAATATAGGTGGGTAGACCTCACAGGTCTTCAAGACCTGTGAGGTCTGGCGGGAATATAGGT
>DYRE01000151.1 GCA_020718965.1 Desulfomonile tiedjei | reverse complement strand
AAAGCGTCTTCAAGTTCAGCTTCAGAGGATTCCAAAGCCAGAGATGCTCAGATAGCGGACACTGGTTCTATGCATTTGAGTCGAAAAGGAAAATCAATTGCCGACTATTTGCGCGTAAGAAGGTACCCCAAAGAGGAAGCCCCAGTCGTCGACAGATTGATGTCAGGCCAGCCGATAAAGGTAACAGAGAAGAAGGTATCTGGTGAAAAAGTCTGGTTCAGGGTGATCACTCCGTCTGGAAAAGCAGGCTGGGTGGAATATACATATGTTAAACTTGAAGGAGAGGTTTGATTCTCTTTCGGGGGTCTTCATCCAACTCAAAAAGTTTTGGCCGTAGATCCAATAAATGAGAAATCAGCAATGCGCGTAAACAATTTCGATATTCTTCCTAAAAGCGCCAGTCTGTTTTTTCTTATCTCAAGATCCTCAGCCATCACCATCACTGAATTAAAAAACGTGTCTATTGGATCTCTCAGTTCGGTCATGGTCTCCAATACGACAGAATAGTTTCCTTGTTCAAAGGCTGTCTTGCATCCTGCTTCAACAGACTCCAGGGTTTGGCTTAGGGCCAGCTCGGAAGGTTCTTTCAGCAGTTCTGTATTTAGTTCTTCGACATTTTGATCCTTCAAAATATTCATCATCCTCTTGAATGCAACCAGGATGGTCTCAAAATCTTGCCGCTTTTCCCACTCGCATAGCGCATCTAAACGTAACCTCGCTTCGACAACATCGGTAAAATCCGCTCGGACTACAGCCTCCACTAGATCAAGAGAAAAACCCTTGCCTGAATGGAAATTGACAAACCGTGTTTTGATAAATTCCATTATGTCCGATTTTATATCACCCTTAGGTCTAGATCTCTTGGACTCAACAAGCCCTATTGAATGGTCAACTAGCCAAGGCAGATCGACTTTCCACTGATGGTGAATCAGAATCTGAATAATGGAAAGGGCGTGCCTTCTCAATGCATATGGATCAGCAGCTCCAGAGGGTATCAAACCAACACTGAAACACCCGGAGATTGTGTCAAGACGGTCTGCAACAGAAATCAGAGCCCCGACGACGCCGCTCGGTAAATCATCTCCCGCACGAGTAGGCAAATAGTGCTCTCTAATGGCTGTAGAGACCTCATCTGACTCCCCGTCCATCCGAGCGTAATAACTGCCTATGATACCCTGAAGTTCGGGAAATTCATAAACTATTCCGGTTTCAAGGTCACACTTGCACAGAAGGGAGGCCCTTTCAATAGCAGGCTTCTTTTCGGGCGCCCATAGATCAGCCAGGGTCATAGAAATGTTCGTAAACCTTTCAACCTTTTCAAAAGCGGTTCCGAGTTTGGAGTGAAAAACAACTCCCTTGAGGGCGTCCAGTCTGCTGAAGAGTGGGTTTTTACGGTCTTCCCTAAAATAGAATCTGGCATCTTCCAGTCTGGCTTTTAGAACACGTTGATGTCCCTTTCTGGAGACGTCCTCTTCTCGAACCTGCGTGTTGTTTACGGCAATGAATCTGTTTGTTATTCTCCCACCACTATCCTGCAAACAGAAATATCTCTGATGTTTTTTCATGCAGGTAATGAGGATGGAAGCCGGAAGTTCCAGAAATTCATCAGAAAAGGTACCCATGATTGGGTAAGGACTCTCAACTAGAAACGAAATCTCCTCCAAAAGGGCCTCATCTTCGAATGGGGTCAGATTTTCCATCTCTGCCATAGTTTTTACTTGGTCCCTTATGATGGCGGAGCGTTTATCGAAGTCGATTTCAATTCCCTGATCAGCCAGTGCATTTCGCAAATCGCTGAAACATTTTACCTGGAAACTTTTAGGGCTTAAGAATCTGTGACCAAGGCTTTGCGATCCGCTTGAAATATTTCCAAATTTGAAAGGCACTACGGAATCGTCCAGGATTGCGACTATCCAGTGAATCGGACGCACGAATCTCACATCAAGATCCATCCACCTCATAGTCTTGGGGAAATAAATTTTCTCCATAAGCTCTGGTATGGATTCGGATAGAATATCAATAGTTGGTCTTCCCGGTTGTTTTCGCACTACTCCAACTGCCTCACCTTTTGGAGTTGTAATTCTCAACAGTTCATTGACGGCAACCCCCTGACTTCTGGCAAAACCTTCAGCGGCCTTGGTCGGAGCGCCAGAACTGTCAAACGCTGAAGTTACTGACGGCCCTGTTTTCTCAATCGTTCTTGAATCCGAAGCCAAAGTCACATCCGTTATGGTCATTATCAAACGTCGCGGAGTTGCAAAAGTCTCTATAGGGCCGTGTAAGATCAAAGAATTTTCCAGAAAACGAGAAAAAGTCTCCGACAGTGATTTTAGGGCAGGTTTGATATAACTGGCTGGAATCTCTTCTATTCCTATCTCAAGTAAGAACTCGCCTCTCATGTCACGACCCTTCATGTTGTAAATTAGACTGTTTTCGTAGCAACGGAAATCCCATGCATTCTCTCTGGTTCAAGTAAGCTTCCGCCGCTTTTTTGGCGAGGTTGCGAACCCTATGAATGTAGGATGTGCGCTCCGCAACACTGATTGCGCCCCTGGCGTCAAGTATGTTGAAGGCATGGGAACATTTCAGACAATAATCATATCCTGGTAGAGCCAGTGGTTCTTCGCAGTCCAACAAAGCCTCAGCCTCTCCCTCGTAAATGTCAAAAAGTTTGATCAACATTCCGGCGTCAGCTCGTTCAAAATTGTAAAAGGAACCCTCCACTTCAGATCTATGATGAACATCTCCATAGGTAATGTTTTCAGTCCATTTAATGTTGTAAACGCTTTCCACTCCCTGGATAAACATGCATATTCGCTCGAGCCCATAGGTCAACTCGACAGATACCGGCTTCAAATCGAAACTTCCAGCCTGTTGAAAATATGTGAACTGTGTAATTTCCATCCCATCCAACCAAACCTCCCATCCTACTCCCCAAGCCCCCAAAGTTGGAGACTCCCAGTCGTCTTCCACAAACCTGATATCGTGGCTGAGAGGATCGATACCTAAAGAAGCCAAAGATTCAATGTATAATTCCTGAACCTCCAAAGGCGAAGGTTTCAAGATCACTTGATACTGATAATAATGTTGGAGGCGGTTGGGATTTTCCCCGTATCGGCCGTCCGTAGGTCTTCTGGATGGTTCAACATAAGCTACATTCCAAGGCTCCGGGCCCAGTACTCTCAAAAAAGTAGCGGGATTCATCGTTCCAGCTCCTTTTTCAACATCATACGGCTGCTGAATTACGCAACCATGATTTGCCCAAAACTTTTCCAAACCGAAGATCAACTCTTGAAACGTAATCATTTAAACCACCTTCTGGGTACCAATCGTGCGAGGCTCCGCTTGTCTGGAGCTTATAGGAATTCGTTTATCTTTTAGGTAACACCGATTCTTTCAGCAAGTCAAGATTCACTCTGAGAATTGATTAATCATAACGTTCCGCGTATAATCAAAAAAAATTCCTAGTAGGACTTTGACAGAAAGGATTCTATGCGAAAATTTAGCGCATCAGGTTGGATGTTTTTCTTATCCCTCGCGTATACCCTGCTGTCGATGTACTACCCTGTCTATGGCCAACAGGCGAAACTTGACCAGCCCGAGGTCAGTGAATATTTACGAAAGGGTTTGCTCCTTTCAGACACTGGCCGCTTCCACGAAGCTATATCTGAACTCACATCCGCCCTGGAAATTAAACCGAATTCAGTTACGGCATTGGCGCATAGGTGCAAGGCTTACCTATTGACAGGCCAAGCCTCCAAGGCATTGGAAGACATCAACAAAGCGATTTCTCTATCCACTTCCAATGCGGCGCTCTACAAAGAGAGGGCCGACACATTTTCCGTCCTTGGGGATTACAAAAACGCAGTAGCGGATTATGACCGTGTCATAAGTCTGGCGCCTCACAGTCCCAGCGCATACAACAACCGTGCTGTGGCTCTTTCCAAGCTAAACAGAACCAAAGAAGCTCTCGAAGGCCTAAACACGGCAATGGAGGTTTCCGGCGTCTCTCCAGATGCGTTACCCCCCTCTGTGTTTGAGGGCTCAAAGTGGTAATAACTGGCGAACCATCGGCACTCAGAGGTGAACAAAGTCTCAACTTTGATACCGTGGATGTTGAAGGGCTTTTTCCAATTAAAGGATTTTGAAGTGATGAGTAGGTCTCTCTTTTCCAATTGAGGTACATCCTCCTGAGAATTTTAGGTAGAGGTTTTCGAACTCATGCTAACAAGTGACGAGAGAAAGATACTGGTTGTGGGAGGTGGACTGGCCGGATTGGCAGTCGGAAAATTGCTTTCAGATAATCGCATTCCGTTTGCATTGGTTGAAAAAGCCGACAAATTGGGAGGTCACAGCCAAAATTGGGCTTGCATGGCCACTGAGGGTTGCTTGAGTTGTCAGGCCTGCCTCGTTTTTGACTACGAAGATGAAGTGGCTTCTTCCCAAGTCGGTCAGATATATCTGGGCCACGAACTATCTTATGTCGAGCGTTCTTCCCAGGGCTTCAGGAAGGCAAGAATCAGGAATATTAAGAACGGACAAGAAACTGAACTGGAGGTTTACTCCATTGTCATAGCAGTGGGTTTCGACATCTTTGACCCAGGGGGAAAATCTTTCTGGGGGTATGGGCGAATCGACGGAATCATGACATTGGCTGACCTAAATTACATGATGCGGCTTGGCGAAATAGAAAAGCTCAACCCGAGCCGGAAGGATATTGTGGATCTGGCTTTCTTTCAATGCGTGGGTTCACGTGACAGATCAATAGGATGTAATTATTGTTCGCAATATTGCTGTGGGGCAGCCATTAGGGCCGCTCTGAAACTAATTCACGAAAGACGAGAACTCCGTTGCAGCATATTTTACATTGACCTTCAGTTGCCGGGTAAAACTTTGCCCTCACTTATGGAAGAAGCCAGAGCCAAGGGCGTTCGATTTTTGCAAGGGGTCCCTGGTGAAGTCTGGGTAGCCAAAGAAGGTAAGCTTAAAGTATTCACGGAAGTCGAAGGGATCAATGTCGTAGAGGAGTTCGATCGCATAATCCTATCAGTTGGGCAGCAGCCGTCATCCTCCGCTGCGCGCATTTCGGATATTACAGGCGCCCCCCTGAACGCATTTGGTTTTTTCGAAACCAGGTCATTGACCGACTCGGCGCGCGCGGCAGTTGAGGGCATTTACATTGCGGGAAGTTGTTCTGGTCCCGCAACTATGCCGGACTCGGTCTTGAGCGCCGGCAGGGTTGTATCAGCTATAATTGCCGACATGAATGAGGCAAGGTGAGGTATGTATGCTGAACTGTGAACTTCAAATTCAGAATATTGATTGCGGAACAAAAAAACTATCGGCCCTGGTCGTTGGTAAAGGCTTAACAGCTTCTATTGTTACTTCAGCACTAGAAACCCTGGGTATAGCCGTGGTCAACACCGACAACTTAGTTCCTTCTGCTGGACTCTTTCATAGCTTTGATCAGGATTCTCTGAAGGAAATACTCGAACCGCTGTCCAAAGTTTCCTCCGCGTCGCGGACATGTTTGAACTCGAATCCGGCAGCAATAGTCCAATGCGGTGAAGGTCTTGAAATAACGTTTGACAATGGGCAGAAAGGAACCTTCGCCTGCGTCTTTCTGGCAGTGGACGCTCTGC
>DYRE01000150.1 GCA_020718965.1 Desulfomonile tiedjei | reverse complement strand
TGCTCTTATTCCGTGAGACGGTAACGGGCCGCGTTCCCTACCGACCTGGATTTCATCTGTCAATCGATGAACAAAAAAATCGCAGGCCCCCATTGCAGCCAAGAAAATGACAAAATTAAAAAACTTTACGGTAAATAGTTCGTTAAGAGGTGTGGTGGGAAAAATATATTCGAATAGGGCCAACAGAATTGAATAACCGGGGGAATATCCCAGAAGAACGGCCTCATTCCATAATCCCCCACGGAATGCCTCTGCCATGTCGAGATATGCAATTGCGTCACCGTTTACATAATGTCTCGTGGTATATGCCAGAATCCCACCGACCAACGCTCCGAATACCCAAAAACCTATCCTTACCCTTGTATTCCAACGGTTTGGGTCGGAAACTAACCTGTTAAATTGTGATACTGCCTCAGCCCAACCCATCTTCGAATTTCTCTCCCGGGCGATGATAACATTTACAGAATGCGGACCCAGTATTTCTCAGTTCCTGGGACCTGCAGCCATCCTTCAGCAATAAGCTTTTGCCATTTTCTTCCTTTAGCTATTACAGCAGTGACGCCCTCACTCCTCAAGAGAGCAAGGTACAACGCGCGATCTGCTCCGGAAGAATCCAGAAATTTATCAGGGTCTTTGATCTCACCCGTAACCCTTACCCCTGCCATTCTGGCCCACTGTATTGGTGGACTCTCAATAACCGCTACATGGTTTCCCGAAACTATGCCATGCCTGGTAAGGAAGTAGCAAACTCTTGTCTCTTCCCAATATGCCCTCTGGTAGGAAGGTTTTCCATCCTGAAATGACAGTCCCCTCCCGGCTTCATCAATACTACCCTCCACAACAGCCCCTAACAGGAATAACACTAGAACCAGGTTACCCAGTTCACTCACCCCAAGTCTCCCCCAAACCTTCCTAAATGCCCCCTGACGTATTCCAGTAATAAGGCCGGCAGTTCCAATAAACAGGAATGGCGCTACATATCTTGGTTCCATGGAAATCATGGCGAACAAGCATATCCCTGCTCCTGCCGTTAATAGAAACAAAATTTGTAGACTTACGGGGAAAATTCGCCCAATTGCAAATGATCCAACGCATGCCTGAAACAGAACCCATAGAGCGACCAGCGCCAACCAGTGAGATTGTTCAGGGATTTCAAGAAGATTCTGCAAAAATAAACTGAGATGCGCGCGATGATCATATTTTGGATTTATTCCTATAGTCCAGTAAGTGACATCAAAGGTAAACGGTCTGGTACAGATGTTCCCATGATCATAGATCACAATCCTGGGTTCGTCCTGAAGAATCTTCCCCTGATGGACGGGAGCGCCTTGTCCGCCGATCAATTTAGCGTAAACGTGACGTCCGCCCTCTCCGTAAGAAAAACTTCCTTTTTTAAAATACAACGCTGTCAGCAAAGGGCCAGTTATTAATAAAAAACACAAGATAGCAAGAGCGACCCTCATCATGGATTTGCGCAAAGTACCCACAGAAATCGCTGCAAAAAAAAGAAAAAATGGCGTCAGAAGAAACATAAAGGCCTTTGCCAGATAACCAAAACCAAGCAGGATTCCAAGAACAACAAATTTGAAATGGGAAATGGGATTTTCCCTTATCCACATCACAGTGGACATCGTCAGAAGTATCAGACAGAACACCAACATGTCAGGATTAATCAGCCTCAATCTTACAGATACCACTGAAGTGACTAGAAAAATCGAATACAAAAGGCTTTGGATCCAGACCCAGTCGAGGGGTTTCTCCCCTGAATTTGTAAAAGACGAATGTTCATGCTTCAAAAAACGTAGAAATATTTCCAGGGCCGTTAAGGTAGCAATGAATATCAAATAGTTCAGAACCTTGGCCCACATAATCTCGTTGAATGGATTGAGCTGAAGAGCGCTCTGGAAGATGGCGAACAGCAAACCGTACAAGGGACTGAAGGTAAAATTTGCGGAATCACTCCAGTTAAACTGTTTTATTGCTTCACCGATCTCTATATAAGCTATAGCGTCATTGTTGATGAAGAAGCGGCTTGACCATGCGTTTACCCCCCCAATCAACATAGCGAGAATCCAGAATAATATCCGGATGATCTTTTCATAATTGCGCTGACTGGCGCTATGGTCCCGAGTGGTTTCAGTGGTCAAGGTTTCTCCACACCTGTTGCATCGGTAGTTTGGTTTGAGTTATGAATTGCTCATCGCCTCAAAATCGCCATGAAGTTTGACCATAACAGCCTACCACAAAACAAGGATTTCTTGACCATGGATGGAGCTTGTGTATAAATGCCGATAATCAGGAACAAGGGAAAAGCCCAAAAAACAAGAGACGTCAGGAGGAGGGTCAAAATGAAGGAAAAAAACATGTTCCCTTTCAAAACAATGCTGAGCCTGAGGCCTCTGATTGATTTTTGGAACAGGACAGTTAACTCACCTGACGCCTCTTGGGGACTATCGCAGGAAGAATTAATCGCCAAACTTGATGAAGCCGGCGAACTTCTCGAGCCCATAACCGATTTTTCAGCTCTTGAAAGACATCAAGGACTGATAAAGACCTTGATGTCGGCCGTATTCCCGAGGGCGTTCTGGGAAATTCAACTTGCAGGCGCGTTCATACCTTTCCAGCTCAGACCTTTTTTCGTGTCACCTCTTCTGAAACGAAAGATTGTAGGTATTGACGGGTCCCTCAATGGAAAACCTTTTCCTGATGCGGAAACCAATAGCCGAAAACTACTGTTACGTGCCTATTGGATGATACTAAAAAAGTTCTATGAGATCGACAGCGATCTCAGTTCAGCGTTGACCATTGTCATCCCCGACAGCGACACAGGCCTGGACAGGTATTTCAAAATTTTGATTCAGGACAAGTTCGTAATATCCCATAGCCTTTCGGAACCCCCTGAATTGACGGAATCTGACCGGCGGGAAATTCAGGAAAACCTTTGGGACATAAACGTATTGAGCCGGATTATTCCAATTGAGAAATTTGAATTTCATGGATTTTCAGTCGTTCATGCAGAGGACGTTACCTCTGAGGCGGTAATATCTAACCTGGAAAAATACGCAGTAGAGAACAGCTCCCTAAAAAGCTCAACGGGCGTGGCTCTCGTGGAAACACAACTAAAAACCCTATTGGGGCTGCCGGATCTCAAGGTTGGGATCATGGCCATAGATGGGGATCAGTGCGTTATTTTCAAAGACGACGGGTTGGGAGACAGGGGAAACACGTTTCTATCTCCGATACGTTTCCATATTTCAGAAGTTGCTGGAACCCATTTTGAAACTGTTCTTAACGCCTTGGAAACAATAGTTGTTTCTGATCTGACAAGCGCGCCTTTAAAATTGAAATCTGATATTGATTTGCTTGAACCCAAAGCAAAGTCATTACTCGTAGCGCCTCTGAAGTATGACCAGAAACATTTGGGGCTTCTTTACCTGACCTCAGAGCATTCTACGGAGTTCCAAATACCACATTCCATGTTGATAAATAAAGTCATCCCGATTCTCTCTCTGGTTTTGAAAAAAGAAATTGATGAGCGGAATTCAACGATTGAAAGAGCTATCCTTGATAATTGCAGCGCTGTTCACAGTTCGGTTCTATGGCGTTTTCGTCAGGTTGCCATGGATAGCCTGGAAAAATCCAGGAGAGGTTGTCTTGAGGAACTAGGGCCGGTAATCTTTAAGAATGTTTACGCATTACATGCGGCGGCCGAGATTCGGGGGGCGTCAAGTGGCAGAAATCTCAGGATCCAGACGGATCTGACAAAACAGTTGAATCTTGCTTTAGAAATCGTTTCCATTGCAGTCTCCAAGAAATCGTTTCCCATCCTGGACGAGGCGAGTCATCAAATTCGTGGGCGGCTCAAAAAAATATCCGAAGGCGCAACAACCGCTGATGAGAAACCGATTATAGACCTTATTCAGGCTGAAATCGAACCACTCTTCCCATTTCTGAAAACTCTCGGACCAGAATTGGCCAAGGCGATAAACGAATATGAGAATTCACTGGATCCAAATACTCTTACTGTTTTCCAGGAAAGGCGTGATCTTGAAGAAAGTATCTCTCTCCTAAACATGACCCTGTCTAATTATTTGGACAGGGAACAGGAGCACGCTCAGTCCATTTTTCCACATTTCTTTGACAAACGTAAGGCCGATGGGGTGGACTACGTAATTTATCTTGGAGAATCCATGGTAGAAAAACTCAAATTTAATGAAGTATACGTTAAGAATCTTAGACTTTGGCAGTTGATTGTATGCTGCGGGATGGCATGGCACAATTCAGTCCTTCGCCCAAGACTTAAGACACCACTTGAAGTGAGTCACGTAGTGCTTGTCAGTCATAATACAATTTCCATAAAGTTTGGGTTTGATCAGAAGAAATTTGTCCTGGAAAGTTCCCACGACATTGGTCATGAAATAATCAGTTCCCGTGTTAGCGCAGCGACGACAAAAATTGATAATGACAAACTTTCCCAACCCGATAAAATAGCGATTGTGTACTCCAGACCGGAGGAAGCGATTGAAATGAAGCGACATATTTCTTATCTTCAGGACAATAATTACCTGATGGATGATCTTGAATACGTTGAGTTAAATGAACTCGAGGGTATTCAAGGGTTGAGATCACTCCGTGTTAGCGTCAATGTCAATTCTGACGAACTGTCAAAAAGGGTTTCCAAGATGGGGTAACCAATCTGTTCAGGTATGTCCGATTCAATATCGAGAAAAACAAATTTTGTCTGAAAAAGCTTAATAGTTGAAAATCATAGATAAATATGTATTCCGGGAAATAGGTGTCTCCTTCCTTTTCTGTTTTGCTATCTTTCTGGTTACCGGGGTTATAGCAGGCTTTCTGCCTATTCTGCAAAAGGGTATGGAGTCAGGCCTGGAGTTAACGATCATATTGTTTCAGGCTTTGGCAAACGCTCTTCCTGGCACACTTGTCACGGTTGCGCCTCTTTCTATAGCAGTGGGGATATTGCTTGGCCTTGGGCGAATGTCTTCCGACAACGAAATTTCCGCTATCAAGTCTAGCGGAATTTCCATAACCCGACTTCTGCCTCCTGTTTTGGCCCTTGGTTTCATCGGTTTCTTAATTAGTCTTTTGTGCACTCTGGTCCTTATACCCAAGGGAATTTCAGAGGGCAAAAGGCTTATGTATGAGGCTTTAACGAAACGGATAGATGCGGGCATAGAAGAGCGGGTCTTTTTTGATTCTTTGAAGAACATGATTTTGTATGTCGATCAGATTGATTCTTCTTCGGGCCTTATGAGCAGGATATTTATCAGGGAATCGTCGAAACTGGATGATGTTACAACCATCCTGGCCAAGAAGGGAAAGGTGGCCACTGACCCCGAAGGAAAGTCATTTATAATGGATTTGCGAGAAGGAGTTGTCCTGAGAGAAGACTCCCGCGGCGATTCTACAGGCAACCTCGCATTTGAGAGCTATGTTTTCAAATACCCATTGGCGCAGATGAAGCTTGAAAAGGAACAGAGATCTCTTGAAGAACTCACAATATCAGAGATTCACGAGAGGATTCAAACAATAACCAGGGAAAGCGAAAACGGCACGGATTTATCAAAGGCTTTTCAACGCAGGGCTGACACATTCGCGCGAATCCTGATTCTCCAGAGATTTGTCT
>DYRE01000149.1 GCA_020718965.1 Desulfomonile tiedjei | reverse complement strand
TTGCGGGAACAGTTACGTGCGAGACAAGCCTCGATCAGCATGCCTCCCATACTGTGGCCGACCCAATGAGCCGAATTCTGATGAGTTTGCTCCGTCACATGGTTTATAACAGCCTCAACGTCATAGTTGAGATGATCGTCAAAGCCCCACACCAAGGAGCTGTCTGAACGGAACAGGCTGGGACGGGAGCTAAAACCTGAACCTCTTAGTTCGACCACCCACACGTCACGGCCTCTTGACCTCAAGAACTCAGCCAAAGACGGAACAGGGTTCATGTCAAACACGTATCGGTTGCTGGCCAGTCCATGACACAAAATAACCGGTTTTCCCTCAGGTGTTGTTTCTGGAACATACCTATGAACGGCAAGTCGCCAGCCATCTCGGGTCCAAAAAAAGTCTGTTCGGTTTTGCCCCGTTGGAACCGATTCCAGATAGGTCCAGAGACGTGCGATACCAAAAATCGAAAAGCATCCAAAAAGGATGGCCACAACAACATCAAGAATCAGGTTCATGGCATAGTCTCGGTCAGTTTTGATTGGTCGATAATCCCACAAGATAACGAAGTGCGCAAACTAAACTCAAAATCGGTTCTCAGCGCGATTCAAAATTTGTATGTCGGAAAAATGAGCCTGCTCTGAAATATTCAGAAGTGGTGATATTCAATCATCGGATGATCTCTATTTCAGTATAATTCTTGACAATGTGTACATCCTCTGCTAATTGCAAGCAAATCGAAAATGGCCACTTTAAGGAGGCCATCGTGCTTGTTAGGAGCGGCATAATGCGTTCTGCTTGGCGGCTTTCATGTCGACTGGCTCTAATCCTTTGGATCGCGGCTTTCTTTTCATGTCTCGATGTGAAAAGTGTATATGCGGACGATTGCCGAAGGGTGAACAATATACTAATTCTTTTTGACGCTTCGGGGTTCATGAAGGAGAAGGATCACTACACGACTCTTCTCAGACAGATGCAATATTTTGAAAAAGCCATTCCTCTTACAGCAGACGGTTTTTTCAACATCGGGCTAAGACATTACGGGTTGAAAGTCGGGATGGGTTGCGACAGTACAGAGAGTATTCTCGCTATTCAGCCGTGGGATCCGGAGAGGTTTCTAAATTCATTTCCGAAATCTGTGTCCTACGGAACAAGCGCCCTAGCGGCTGGGCTCAGGGCAGCCGGAGATGAAGTGGCGTCCGCCGATGGTAAAAGCATCGTAGCAGTTATAGGGGGAGGGCTTGATTCGTGCAAATCAGACCCGATAAAGATTACGGAACAAATCCGTAGAAACAACCCGGACGTCGAAATACATACTTTTCAGATTGGCAACGCCCAGGACGGGACGTTTTTTCTTAAAGGAATAGCACAAAAAGGTAACGGCGCGTTTCACAATGTTGCAGAGTTCAACTCGCCAGCGGGATGGCACGAGTGGATGTTAAAATATTGGGTCAAGCCTTGTGGGCATACTCCGTCTTTGTCTGGCGCTGTCGATAGACCATCTGTAGTTGGCCCGGTTTTGTTCGATTTTAACAGTTCTTCAGTTCTTTCAAAAGACCCTGCTACGGCCAGCGCCAATCGAGTGGCAATTGCGGCTGCGGCCATGTCTTTAAAGCAGAATCCATCTTTCAGACTGACTCTGAGGGGTTTTTCGGATGGACGGGGTAAGCCCGAACAAAATCTGGCAGTGGCGCGTAAACGCGCTGAGGCGGTAGCTCAATTCCTTTCCAGCATGTACGGCATCCAGAGAACAAGGATCAATATACAGGTCGCCGGGCCTTCGACACCTACATCGGTTTCTTCGAGGGATGACAGGATGAGTCGCCGGGTCGAAATGGAACTAACCCGCTAGTTGGGGCCGTTTGACAAGGAAATCCATAGTCGCGCTTTAAGTAACATACAAGCCGGCAAACTCCGAAACGGTCATCGTCAGCACATTATTCACACCACAGGTCCTGTCGCTTCATATTCGCCTCTTTAAAAGCCCTTGGTCCATTTGGCGCAAGATGATAAATGCGCAACTAGGCAGTATTTAGGCAGGATTGGATTCCTTGCCTGACGTGTGTGTGTTATAAAAATTTGAGATATTCACGATAGACGGTTTTGTATGAAAAAGATTTCGAACGGCGCATGTAATTTTAGATATCATGTATTATTTTTTGGTATGATAGTTTTTTTGTGGTCGGGTAATGTTCTGGGACAAAAAGGACCGACACCGGAATCTCTGGTCACAAGATTGTTGAGCGTAGCTCAGGAACTTGTTCAGCGCACTCATTACCTGGAAGCGCTTGATCTGCTGGAAGAGGCGCGAGACACGCTGGATAGTTCCGGCGCTGATTATCCGGAATTGTATTCGGACACGCTCTATGAACTGGCCAGGGCAAAAATCAAGGCTCGGTTGTATCAAAACTTTCCAGCTTATTATGTGAAGACGGCTCTTGAAGATGTCCAGGCTTCCAACAGGATCAGAGAAAGGCTGGACAGGATTACACCGCAAAAACTTGCTGACGGATATTATCTTGAGGGTTTTATCCAGAAGAAATTCTTCATGAGAAGAGAACAAGCGAAAACCAACTTTTTGAAAGCCCTCAAAATAGATCCAGCTTCAGTTGCTGCGAGACGGGAATTAAGCGAGCTGGTTTCTGGGCAGGACAAAGAAGAAAAATGATAACAGCTTGTTTTGTTACATGAAAATAATTGCTTAGAGCTGAATGGGGATTAAATGCCATCTAAAAAAATGGAATCAACCGAAGCGTACAATTTTGATTCAGGTTTGGACAAACTGAAGTCAATAGTGGAAAAGATGGAAAGTGGAGGCCTTGGCCTTCAAGAGAGTCTCAAGCTGTTCGAAGAGGGTGTGGGTATTTCCAGGCATTTGTTTGAAATACTTGGCCAGTCGGAGGGCAAGGTAGAAGAACTACTGGCGGATCTTGAACGTGTTCCGTTTACCAGAGGCGAGGGTTCATAATTTGGCGCAAAGTCTTCCGGAATATATGGCGGATAATCGTGGTTTTGTAGACGAGACTTTGGACCGGTTTGTTCCCGGAGCTGACCATGAGCCTCGACTACTTCATGAAGCAATGCGGTATAGCCTCTTTGCGGGAGGGAAACGTCTTAGGCCAATTCTCGCCATAGCGTCATTTGAAATTGTGAGCGGTTCTAATTATGGAGTCATGCCTCTTGCCGCAGCTCTTGAGTGTGTGCATACATATTCTCTTATACATGATGATCTTCCGGCCATGGATGATGATGATTTGCGCAGGGGAAAGCTAACTTCCCACAAGAAATATGGAGAAGCGGTCGCCATACTTGCAGGTGACGCACTGATCACGCTGGCGTTTGAAATACTCAGTTCGCCCGAATTTACCCGTAACTTTCCACACAGCAGAGTATTGGCTGTCATTCGGGACATTGCTCTTGCCTCGGGCTCCAGAGGCCTTATTGCAGGTCAAGTATGGGACATGTGGTTCGAGGGTCGGGTTGCTGACGAGGAAGCGGTTAACAGGATTATACTGAACAAGACAGGGGCATTGATCAGGGCCTCTCTCACGAGTGGAGCCCGATTGGCGGGCGCCGACCTGGCGCAGTTGAAGTTTTTCTCCATCTTTGGGGAAAAGCTTGGAATGGCATTCCAGATAAGGGACGATCTGCTTGACCTCGAGGGAGATCCCGAAAGGCTTGGAAAAAATGTTCGAAAAGATGGCAAGAGAGGTAAAGCTACTCATCCATCGCTTTTCGGAGCTGATCAGGCAAGAAATATGATAAATAATTTGCTCAGCGATGCCGCTCACGCGATAGAACCACTTGGAGAAAGAGCCGACACCCTGAGATTGATAACGGAATACATCGGTCAGAGAATGACCTGAGGCTGTTTTGGATAAACAATGGACAACAAACGAAAATCTATAACGCAAGATTCAATATTAGATAGAATTAATTCACCCGAGGACTTAAAAAGGTTGCCTTTTGAATCGCTTCAAACGCTTGCTGATGAAGTCCGCAACCTTATAATCGAGACGGTTTCGGAAAGAGGTGGACATCTCGCCTCCAGTCTTGGTGTGGTAGAGTTGACGATAGCATTGTTGAGGGTTTTTTCACCTCCGGATGACAGATTTGTTTTCGATGTTGGTCACCAGGCTTATGCGTATAAAATACTGACAGGCCGTAGGGACAGATTTAGGTCTCTTCGATCACGGGGTGGAATTTCAGGCTTTCCCAAACGAGGAGAAAGTGAATACGACTTTTTTGATACAGGTCATGCGGGAAACGCCATCAGTGTTGCGGCAGGCTTGGCCCAGGCCAGATGTATCGCCGGCAATGCCCACAAGGTTGTGGCCATAGTAGGAGATGGATCCCTGACATGTGGAGTGTCGTTTGAAGGCCTTAATCAGGCAGGGGCGCTGGAGAAGGATCTTATCATCATTCTGAATGACAACGAGATGTCGATTTCCCCTAACGTAGGGGCCATGGCAGGCTATTTGAACAGGATCATGACAGGACAGGTGGTAACCAGATTCAGAGATGAAATAAAGAACATTCTCAAAAACCTTCCCGGAGTCATGGGGAAATCCATATACAGTATGGCACGTCAGTTCGAGGATGCCTTGAAGGGCTTTATCACGCCAGGCCGACTTTTCGAGGATCTTGGGTTTAATTACGTCGGGCCTATAGACGGTCATCATCTCAGGCACCTCATAGAAACGCTCACAAACGTACGGAGATTTAGAAAGCCGGTTCTTGTGCATACCATTACGTGCAAAGGAAAAGGGTATTGCCAGGCTGAAGAAAACCCAAGTCGATTTCATGGAGTGGGCCCTTTTGAAATTGAATCCGGCAAGGTCTACTCTTCTGGAGGCCCTGCAACCTATACAACGGTTTTTGGTAATACGATGATTAAACTGGCGCAGACCGATCCCAAAATAATCGCTATTACCGCCGCAATGGAATACGGAACAGGGTTGGCTGAGTTTGGGCAGATTTATCCCAAGAGATTCTTTGATGTAGGTATAGCTGAACAGCATGGTGTCGTTTTCGCCGCAGGATTGGCGCTGGAAGGATACAAACCTGTAGTGGCCATATATTCTACATTTATTCAGAGAGGTTACGATCATATCATTCACGATGTGTGTATGCAGAACCTCCCTGTGGTGTTTGCCCTGGATAGGGCAGGAATAGTAGGAGAAGATGGTCCCACGCATCACGGAGTATTTGACATCGCCTTTACCCGACATCTGCCTAATCTCATCGCCATGGCCCCTTCCAATGAGGATGAGCTTGCAGACATGCTGTTCACGGCTCTCAACTTTGGGGCGCCCTGCGCTATTCGCTATCCCAGGGCAAAGGGCTCCGGGGTTTGCGTAAAGCAATTCCCGGAACTAATTGAGGTGGGTAAGGGCGTGGTTGAAAGACAGGGAACTGATCTAGCCATAATTGCTCTGGGGTCAATGGTGGAGGCTGCGCTTGAAGCCTCTGACATTCTCATGGCTGGGGGTATCTCGGCCGCAGTGTTAAATCCAAGATTTGTAAAGCCGCTTGATAGGGATCTAATAAAAAGTTTAGCTGAATCCACGGGAAAGTTGATCATAATTGAAGAAGGAATTCTGGCCGGTGGCTTCGGAAGCGCCGTCCTTGAACTGTTGGCTGATGAAGGACTCA
>DYRE01000558.1 GCA_020718965.1 Desulfomonile tiedjei | reverse complement strand
ATCAGACGGTTCAAATAACTCCATATAAGAATCACATGCTCGCTAACCAGCCCACCATTGGTCATTTCGAATATAGATCAAGGATTAGTTGCGGCTTCTCCCGACAAAGCTCCAAAAATGCGGTAACAACAGCGGGGTCAAAACTATGCCCGGATTGTTCTCCTATGTACTGGATCGTTTTTTCTTTTGTCCATGCTTTTCTATAGGGGCGATCAGAACGAAGGGCATCCCATACATCTATAATGGAAAAGATCCGCACCTGTAGGGGAATATTCTCCCGTTCTAGTCCGAGCGGATAACCCTTCCCATCCCATCTCTCGTGATGGGAATATGGAATGGAAATCGCTGGTTGAAGATATGGAATTGAAGCTAGAAATTGACGTGCCATTTCAGGGTGCTGTTGCATTATTTTCATCTCTTCATCATCCAGGGGTCCAGCTTTTCGCAAAATGCTGTCTGGAATTCCAATCTTCCCAATGTCGTGCAGCCAGGCTCCTCTCCTCAGGTGGACTATGTCAGCTTCGGGCATGCCCATTTTCTGCGCGAGTTGCACGCACAGGTTGATTACCCGTCTCGAATGACCTTCTGTTTCCATATCTCGCAGTTCCAAAGCTTTTGACCAACCTTCAAGTGTCGTATCATATGCAATTGACAACTCCAGATTTTTATTTTGAAGGTGTTGGATGAGGCTGGAGTTATGGATGGCGATAGCTGCCTGCCTGGCCAAATTCTCAAGGAAGTTGACCCAGGTTGCATCAGGATGGTGTGGATGTCTGTGATAGATTTCAAACAACCCCAGAAATTCGCCTTTTGCGAACAAAGGGGCCGAAAAATAAGATTGAAACCCCTCATTTGGCGGAATATTAACAATTTTGTCTGCGTGCTTTATATCTGGGATAGCCAGCACACCCGGGCGCCCTATCATTCCCCCCTTTATAAAGTCATCCAAGCGGGCAAAAGGCGCAGTCGTCTGTCCTGTTCGAAAACCTCTCCGCGCTGTTGAATTCAGGGTATTGAGAATTGGATTCCAAACCAGAAGGGCTGCCGCGTCTGCGTTTAATTGTGCGACTGCCTGATCAAGAACCTTTCCAGCAACGACGCCAATCTCCTCGTTGGAGGTAATAGCCTTGTCGATCTCATGCAATGCTTGAATATAGGCAAAAGCGGGCTGGTTAGTCATGCTGTGAGAGTGTAGAGATATTTGAACTTGAAACTGGA
>DYRE01000557.1 GCA_020718965.1 Desulfomonile tiedjei | reverse complement strand
CTCATCCAGGACGACTTCCATTCTCTCGGCATCCGTCACAAAGTAGGGAGATAGGTAGCCACGATCAAACTGCATGCCTTCAACGACCTCAAGCGAGGTTTCCATGGCCTTGGCTTCTTCAACCGTAATGACTCCCTCTTTGCCTACTTTTTCCATAGCTTCAGCAATTATATTGCCAATGGTGGAGTCATTGTTGGCGGAGATGGTTCCTACCTGAGCGATCTCTTTTTTGTCTTTTGTAGGCTTGGAAAGCTTTTTAAGATTTGTTACAACGGCTTCAACCGCACTGTCAATGCCTCTCTTAAGATCCATGGGAGAAGCGCCGGCCGCAACCATCTTGATTCCTTCACGATAAATGGCCTGAGCCAGGACTGTCGCAGTAGTTGTTCCGTCGCCCGCAACGTCGGATGTCTTTGAGGCTACTTCTTTCAGCATCTGAGCGCCTAGATTTTCGAACCTGTCTTCCAGTTCGATTTCCTTGGCCACTGTTACGCCGTCTTTCGTGACTGTGGGAGAACCCCAGGATTTTTCCAGGATTGCGTTGCGCCCCTTCGGACCAAGAGTCGATTTCACGGCGTCAGCCATTATATTTACACCCTTGAGGATCTTGTCCCTAGCCTGCTGCTCAAACATAATTATCTTCGCTGCCATATACGTGCTCCTTAGAAATAGTTTTTTAATGTTTAGATAGCGTGAAAATAGTTGGATTTATTATTACTGGATTATTATTCGACTAGCCCCAGAATGTCGTCTTCACGCATGATGAGGTATTCAACGCCGTCAACTTTTATTTCTGAACCGGAATATTTTCCAAAAAGGATTGTGTCGCCTTCCTTGAGCTCCAGAGGAATTATTTTTCCTTCTTCGGTCTTCTTGCCTTTACCAACTGCAATGATCTTACCCTGCTGTGGTTTTTCCTTAGCCGTGTCAGGCAGTATAATGCCACCCTTGGTTACTTCCTCTGATTCGACCCTCTCAACGAGGACCCGATCATATAGAGGACGAAATTTCATGATTACCTCCGCGAATTTTTTGAGTTATAGTAGTAGCGCTAGACGCTTGTTAGCACTCCCTTTATATGAGTGCCAATTAAACTTCGGTTTGTCAACCCTTCGCTGAAACAAAAAATCTCAAGGGTACCTCTAAAAATCACTTTTTCAGTCTCTGGATTCCCTAAAATTCCGCAATTCAGCATAATGTGATTAGAATTTTCATCTTCA
>DYRE01000556.1 GCA_020718965.1 Desulfomonile tiedjei | reverse complement strand
TTATGGCTGAACGACAAACCCTTATAGAGTTTATATCGGAGGTTGCGGATCATGATCTATCCATTCTGTTTCAGGTCCTTGATGTGGCTCATCAAAATCTCATTTATGAGTCGACAGATGAACACATGCTGATGGATCAGTTCATGACGAGCCTGTGGCTCGCTAGCAGATCAAGTTCAATGTAACGAAATGTTTTCTGTGCCAACCTATCCAGAGTTAGAATTATTGCCACTTGACCTGGATAGGTTGACCGAAACATGCCGAACTCAGCAGGTTTATGGAGGTAAAGAGCATGGGTACTACCCAAAATTTAACAGACGAAGTAGATCTGCAGTCGCTGAAGTTCATTGACGGAGAAAGTTCCTGCAGCAACAGCCGTGAGCGCAAATACGCCGATAGGGGCGGTCCTGATTATCATCTTTGTCATCTGCGTGAGAGTCTGGGCCAGTATCGACATAATATTTAAAAACGGTTCATTATTCTTAACACGCACTAGCGCCACACCAAGAAAGACACTGAAAAGAGCCACAACACTAAACAAAGAAGAGGAATCCACGACAGGAAACGCAAGGGAGAAGGCGAAGATCGCGGCCAATCCGACTAACCAGAACAGGACCACCATGATTAGACCTTTTTCCGCCATCAATTTGGCGTCAGTCGGAGAAAGGGATCCAACTTCATGTATGGAAGTGTAGCCATTTGCAGCAGCGTCAGGAAGGCCTTGCCGATGAAGTTCAGGGGGCTACAGCGTTCCCCGAAGAAAAGACCAACGAACAGACCCAGTCCAATGAAGATCCAGGTGGGTAAGAAGATTCGGGAGAGTCTCTCGCAGCATTTCACAACTCTGGGAGATACTGTTTCGTGAAAATAACGCCTGTGGAGTTTCTCAGGCTTTTCTGGTAAAATTCCTTGTCTGATTCTTCCCTGGACGTCGTTGCAGTCCCTTGATAGGCCAAACCAGCCGGAGCGTAAAACCGATGTCTTCCAAATGCCAAGTAGCAGCCGATCATACCATGGATGGAGCCTTCAACCCTTTCGAGACGACACTCAACCGGCATGGCAAAATCCGGAGTTAATGTGGATTCATCAACGTCCGCCTCAAACTCAGCCTTGAGACGCTCCCTATTCCAAGAAAACATTACCCGGGCGTAGGTCATCTCCTTACCGTTAACTGAAGTGTTGTAGTTATAACGCAAAGAACCACATCCTTTTGAAGGATCTG
>DYRE01000007.1 GCA_020718965.1 Desulfomonile tiedjei | reverse complement strand
AGGATGTTTAGTCGATCAATAGAATCGCCAGGACTGAAAACTTGAAGAAATTGGCTGTCATTCCTTTGGCAGGGTAAACAGAAAGTTTGTCCAACTCCCTAATTCCGATTCACACCACAAACTTCCACCGTGGGCTTCAATAATCCTTTTTATATTGTATAGACCAAGACCTGTGCCCCGTTTGGAACGTGTCATCTCATTTTGGATCCGGTAAAATTTCTCAAATACTTTTTCCCTCTCTTCAGGCTCTATTCCTGGTCCTTCATTCCAAACATTGAATAGCAATTTTTCACCAAGGTCTACAACTCCGTAGGCTATCCTTCCACCAGGATTTCCATATTTAAGAGCATTCCCAAAAAGGTTTCTGAAAACAATTTCGAGAAACCTGGGATCCCCGTATACAGGAATGTTTCCCACTCCGCCCATACTATTGTCATAACTGTTAAAAGAATTAGGATATCTTTCTTTTAACCCTACCATTGCCGGCAGGATTATCTGTTCATAAAAATTTGCGATTTTTTCTTTGCGTATCTGAAACTCACCCTGCTCAAGGTCAGCCATGGTTAGAAAATCCTTGCTCATGGCTTCCAGAAATTTGGAATGATGATAGACTATTTCCAACTGTTCCTTTCGTTTTTGCTCCGTTTCAGAGTCAAGCAATCTCTTGACAAACCCACTTATTACGATCAGGGAATTTTTGTTTTCATGGTTTATGAAATGAATGGCTTCCCTATAATTCTTATTAAGTCTCTCAAGTTCTCTTCGTATTGCATTTTCCCTGGCAACGTCCTTGCTGATTCCGACTGTGCCAAGGACGCGACCTTCGTTATCTTTTAAAAGGGAGAGGGTCAAAGAAATTTCGACGACAGCGCCGTCTTTTCTCATGAGCTTGGTCTTGTAGTTTTTTATTCCGCCCGAGTTTTGAACTTCTTCCAGTATTACATCTCTCTCAGAAGAATCGACCCACACCTCATTAATTTTATGCCCTTGAATTTCTTCGGCTGTGTAACCCAATAATTTTTCCGCTGCGGGATTGAATTCAACGATTCTGGAATTCAGGTCGGTGGTAACTATCATGTCCGCCGATGATCTCAATATTCCTTCCAGATAACCGCTTTGACTCGCCAGGGCTTCGGTTCGCCTCCACATCTCCCGAGACAGATTTGCGGCCAGCTTTCTATACCGCTCTTCAGAGCCCCTCAGCATCTGATCCAGCTCATCAACCTCTATCTGGCGACCAATTAATTCAGCAACTTCCTGCAAGAAATACTCGTCTTCAGGAAAAATTTTCTCGGCTTTATCATATTTTGCGCAGACCCTGCCACGAACTTGATTTTCAACCCGAATATCCTTTACGAATATTGCTCCGTCGAGAGCCTTGGAAATTTCTCCAAAAACTTGACCATTAGTTTCAATCCACGTTGCGACTCCTGCCCGATTACCCAACAGGTGATTAAGGTGAGGGACCAAAGCACAAATCTTTTTTTCAAACGGTTCTTTTCCAACCAGACTTCTACCTATAACCAGCAAGAGTTTAAACTTGTCCAACAACAGAGAGGTATTGAATTCAGTTGATTCGTCAAGACACGGAGTGAAATGGCTTTCTGATTTGGTCATCTTGAGTTCTCTTTATCTCAGTTTCAGAATCTAGTCAATCATTGCCACGACTGGAAAATCGATATAGAGATAGAGATAGAGGGTTGCCTGTAGTTGAAAACGACTGGCGCCGTTTTGTGTTGAAGAGCTTGATACTGATCAAAAAAAAGTGTTAATAGTAAAAGGTAAACTAACATAGACGATCAAGATCCTAATTCTGCCTTTAGGAGGATTTTCCCATGAAGGGTGTCATACTGGCAGGAGGGCTGGGCACAAGGTTAAACCCTCTCACAAAAATTACCAACAAGCACCTTCTGCCTGTCTACGATAGACCCATGATAACTTATCCAGTGGAATGCCTCGTAAAGGCAGGGATAGATGATATTCTGATCGTAACTGGCGGCAATCATCCCGGGGACTTTCTGAGATTGCTTGGAAATGGCAGTCGGTATGGGGTTAAAAACATAGGCTATGTATACCAGGAAGGGGAAGGCGGAATTGCCGACGCCCTCGCTTTGGCCGAAAATCACGCCGCCTGTGGAGAGGTTTGTGTCGTCCTGGGTGATAATATACTAGAAAAAACCATTCGAGTTGCAGTGGAAGAATATAAAACACAGGGAAAAGGCGCCAGGATCCTGCTGAAAGAAGTCGACGATCCCCAACGGTTTGGGGTTCCTGTTCTTGACGGAGACAAGGTCCTGAAGATCATCGAAAAACCAGACAATCCCCCGTCGGGTTATGCTGTGACGGGAATTTACATGTATGATTTTCAGGTCTTTGAATTTATTAAAACTCTGAGCCCTTCACAACGGGGAGAGCTTGAAATAACAGACGTCAACAATCTTTACATCAACCAGGGGACGATGACCTGGTCCAAAATCGATGGCTGGTGGACGGACGCCGGAACATTCGATTCGTTGTTGAAGGCGTCCAATCTGGTTGCTCACGGAGGAGCGAATAATCTTTGAAAATGAATGTAAACAACAAAAAATTTAAACAACCTTTGTCAGCTCCTATTGATGGAGTAGTTATTCAGCCTTTGAAAGTAGTCCCGGATGAACGTGGCAGGCTGATGGAAATCATGAGGCGGGATGATTCATTTTTTTCTGGGTTTGGTCAGGTTTATCTTTCCACTGTCTACCCAGGAGTAGTCAAGGCCTGGCATTACCACCGAATTCAGGATGATAGGTTTACTTGTGTCAGGGGGATGGTCAAGGCCGTTTTATATGACGATCGGGAGGGTTCCAAAACACGGGGCTCTCTTAATGTAATTTACGTTGGTGAGTTCAACCCTGTTCTTATTGTGATTCCTGCGGGGGTATATCATGGGTGGAAATGCGTGAGCGATTACGAGGCGTATGTCATCAACATCCCTTCTGAACCCTATAATCGTGAAGACCCTGATGAGTTCAGGGTGGATCCTCACGAGGGGGGAATACCTTACGATTGGTCCAGAAAGGACGGTTAAGGAATTCATTGCTCTACAGCTCACATCATGTTTGACATGATCCATGTGTACATCAGGGAAATTATCTGGAGAAACTGATTATGCGTTTGCTAGTAACGGGGGGACTAGGGTTCATTGGATCAAACTTTATTTTGAGCATGTTAAAGACCTATCAGGACTTGAGCATCATAAATCTCGATTTGATCACCTATGCCGGAAATCTCGAAAACCTTGTAGATGTTACACATGACAAAAATCGTTATACTTTTGTAAAAGGTGACATTACGGACAAAAGTTTGGTCAGCGAAATTGTTTCCACCAAACCTGACGCTGTGGTGAATTTTGCGGCGGAATCGCACGTTGATCGCTCCATACTGGACGCTTCGGCGTTTCTGAAGACAAATATCATCGGCGTTCAAACGCTTCTGGATTGCTGTCGTGAACATGGTGTAGGGCGATTCGTCCAGATATCGACGGATGAAGTCTATGGATCACTTGGTCCGGAAGACCCGCCATTCGTTGAGACGAACCATTTAAAACCCAACAGCCCGTATTCAGCCTCAAAAGCTTCCGCTGATCTTTTAGTCAGAGCCTACCACAAGACCTACAACATGGATGTTGTAATTACGAGATGTTCTAATAATTATGGTCTATTACAATTTCCAGAGAAACTCATCCCCCTAATGATCACAAATGCTATCCAGAATCAGGAACTGCCAGTCTATGGGGACGGTCTGAACGTTCGGGACTGGATTTATGTTCTGGATCACTGCAAGGCAATCGACAAAGTTATGAGAGACGGAAGATCCGGCCGGATATACAATATTGGGGGCTCTTGTGAATATCCCAATATCGAAATAGTCAAACTGATTCTAACCAAACTCAAAAAGCCATTTTCTCTCATCAAATATGTTCAGGATCGACCAGGCCATGACAGGCGATATTCCATGGATGCGACTAGAATTAGAGATGAATTAGGCTGGGTACCTTCTACAGGATTTGAAGAAGGTATAGACGCCACTATCAAATGGTATATTGAGAACGAATCCTGGTGGAGAAAAATAAAATCTGGGGAATATCTGGATTATTATGAAAAATGGTACGGCAATCTTTAGTCATGAATTCGGTCTGATATGGACATAGTTAGACGAAAAACCAGGCAAATCCAGTTAGGCGACGTTCTGGTCGGGGGAAACGCCCCTGTTTCCGTTCAGTCCATGGCCAGTACTAATACCCGCGATGTGAATCTCACAACACGCCAGATTAAAGTTCTTGAAAGGGCGGGTTGCGATATTGTCCGTGTGGGTGTTCCCGACATGGACGCGGCACTCGCTATCGGCAGGATCAAATCCGGAATAAAAATTCCGATTGTCGCGGACATCCATTTTGATCACAAATTAGCTCTTGAGGCCTTGAGACAGAAAGTCGACGGATTACGTCTCAACCCGGGCAACATAGGGTCCGTTTCCAAAGTAAGGGAAGTCACTCTAGCCGCTCTGGATCGAAATGTTCCGATACGAATCGGAGTCAATTCAGGCTCACTTGAAAAGAAACTCCTTGATAAATATGGGGGATCTACAGCGGAGGCCATGGTGGAAAGCGCCCTGGGCCATATCTCCATACTGGAAAAGGAGCGATTTGAACTTATTAAGGTGTCATTGAAATCTTCAGACGTCAGAAAAACAATAGACGCTTATCGTATGCTTTCGGCAAAAGTGGATTATCCGTTGCACCTGGGAATCACCGAGGCTGGAACTTTGATACCAGGATGCGTCAAATCGGCGATCGGTATCGGATTACTTCTTGCCGAAGGAATTGGAGACACTATTCGAGTATCTCTGTCAGCGCATCCGAAAAAGGAAATTGACGCCGGCTTCGCCATTCTCAGGAGTCTGGGATTGAGAAACTATGGAGTTGATCTCATTTCCTGCCCAACATGTTCACGCACGGAAATAGACCTTTTGGGACTTGCCGCTAAAGTGGAAAAAGCTGTTTCTCGGATAAAGACGCCCATCAAAGTGGCTGTAATGGGATGCGTGGTTAACGGCCCGGGGGAAGCCAAAGAAGCCGACATTGGTATAGCCGGGGGAAAAGGGAGAGGGATACTCTTTAAAAAAGGGAAGATAGTTGGAACCTACGATGAAAAAGATTTATTGAAGGTCCTGCTGGAGGAGCTTAAAGAATTTATTTGAATTATTTTTGTTCAGTCACAACTTGATCTCCCAACTCCAGACCTGAAAGAATCTCAATTTTGCCATCATCAAGAGCCCTACCCGTTTTGACATGCCTCGTCTTGATTTCGCCCTTGTCCAAAACCCGTACCGACTCGATCTGCCCCACTGATTTCACCAAGATTGAAGGTATCACTATCACCAGGGAAGATGCGGTCTTGAAAGTGAGAACTCCAAACAAGCCTGGAGTTAACCCATTGGCCCCATGTAATGGAGCCTTTACAGTTATGGTCCTGGTTTTTTCATCTCTCTGGGGAACGACTTCCCTTATCAAGGTGTTCTCCTTGATCTGCAATGATGAAATGGCTACTGTCACAGGAGCGCCCACTGAAAGAAAGGGAGCAAACTGTTCTCCTGCGGCCGCAACCATTTCCAGAGATTTGGGATCGTAAATTGTCAGCAATTCACGACCTACCGCTGCGAGATCCCCTTGATTAATAGTTCGTTCCGATACTATCCCGTCGAATGGCGCTGTGACGAGTCCATAGGACAAGAAAGTTTTTGCTTCGTCTAAGGCTGCCTTTGCCTTGTTAGCGGTCGCCTTCGCCATTTCGAAACGAGCTGAAACGTCATCGAATTCTTTCTTCGCTATAGCCTGTTCTTCAAAGAGAGTCTTGTATCGCTCCAAGTCCTGCCTGGTTTTTTCCAAATCAACATTGGCGCTCTCGAGAGCCGCCTCGGCCTGAGCTTTTCGTTCTTCCAACTCACCAACTTCTATCTTCAGCAGCAAATCACCTTTCTTTACCATACTGCCTGCGTCAACCTTCAATTCCGCTATATAACCGCCAACCCGAGCAGCGATTCGGGCTGAGTCCCTGGCCAGCACAGTTCCTGAGACAGAGACTTCGCCCGAAGTTTCAACCTGCTCAACTATTATGGTTTTAACTTTGTCTATGGGCTCTTTGGGAAGGTTTGTTTCGCCTCCAGACACTTTGTGACTAAATCCGCCCTGAATCCAAATGAGCATGAGGATCATGCCTAACGCTGAAATCGCGGCTATTAGCAGTTTGAATTTTGTCATAGAGCCTCCTTGCAGGCTGATCAAAGAGAACAGCCTCAGGATTTTCGGGCTGGAGCCGAAAGCGCTTTGATCGTAACCGGTAAATTCTAGTTTTCACTCATGACGTAATCGTCATATTCCACTTCAAACCTCAGTTTATGCTTGGCTTCTTCCTGAGCCAAAGACAGAAATAATTCTTCCAGTTTGTCATCTCCGCATGTAGAAGCTAAATCATTATACAGTCGAAAGGCTTTCTTTTCCTTTTTCATCGCCAGGATTAACGCCTGCTGATAATCCATTTCGGGTCCTGGTTCTGGGGCAACCAGATAATCCCCTATTTTAAGATCAATCGACTTTTTGTCGGAATCTCCCCATTTCTTACCTGATTTAACGCCCTCGAGTTTCTTCTTGTGGCCCATTTCTTCTGCGGCGAATTTTTTAAAAATTTCGGTCATCCACGGTCGCTCCATTTTCGCGGACAAATTCATGTAGAAGTCATGAGCTTCCTGTTCGTTGTTTATGGCAAAATCTAATATTTCATCGACAGAATTCCATTGTTTCATTGCATAGACCTCCCAAAGATTTAAATTCAGGGACTTGGATGTCTCATTTGATTTTTTTCAATGCTTCCAGTGCGCCGTCATAATTCGGCTCCTGGGCTATTTCCGGAACAAGTTCAAGGTATTGAATTTTACCCTTATTATCAATGACTAGCACTGCTCTGGCCAATAATCTGAGTTCCTTGACAAGAAGCCCGTAGGCAAGACCAAAAGAAGCGTCCCTATGATCCGAAAGTGTCACCACGTTTTTAACATCAGCCGCGCCACACCACCGGGCCTGAGCAAAAGGAAGATCCATGCTGATGGTGAGTATGGTGACGTCGTCTCCCAGAGCTATGGCCGCTTCATTGAATCGGCGCGTGGACATATCACAGATTGGAGTATCAAGCGAAGGCACAACGGATATAACTATCGGCTTACCGACAAAGGAGGAAAAGCTCACAGGAGAAAGATCATTCCCCACGACGGTAAAATCAGGGGCATTGTCTCCTACCTTCACCTCATTTCCAACCAGAGTAAGAGGGTTTCCCTTTATTGTTATCAAGTTCATTCTTTCCGACATTTGATAATCCTTTCAATACAATTCACTAATTGGTTTTCCTGGGTTCCGCGTTAGCCCCTAATAAGACTCCTTTGAAGCCAACATAGCCTCATCGACTTTTCCCCGGAATAAATAGTAGGCCCAAGTCTGGTAGGCAATCACAATAGGAACCATCACAATCACCACTCCCAGCATAATCTTTAGGGTCAACTGACTCGAAGAAGAATTAAAGGCCGTTAAACTGAGGGCGGGATCAATACTGGACGGAAATAGGTTTGGAAACATGCCCACGACTCCAAAAAGGACCGCTGTTAAAATTGTGGCCCCTGACGCAAACCATGCCCTCCATAATGATCCACCGGCTATGAAAAACCGTGTGAGAAGCAACGCCACAACGGTTAAAAGGGGAAGAACAAACAATACGGGATTAGCAAGGTAGTTCTTGTAGAGTGTAGTGGCGAACCAGGAATAGATGAGGAACACCACGGCCATAACCAGCAAAAAGATCCACAGGGCCGAAGCCGCGGCTATGGCTCTTCGATGCAAAGCTCCATCAGACTTTATAGCCAACCATATTGCGCCATGAACCAGGAACAACGCGACAAAGAGTATTCCACCAGTGAGCCCGTAAGGATTAAGCAATGTGAACAGGTTACCCTGGAATATAAAGTTCGCGTCAAAAGGAATTCCCTGGAAGATATTGGCGAACGCAACTCCAAAAAGCAAAGCGGGACAAAAACTGCCAATGAAAAGGCATGAGTCCCAAAATGATTTCCAGGACTGACTGGAAATTTTGTTCCTGAATTCAAATGAAACCGCTCTAATTATTAGAGTGAACAGTATTAACAACAAAGGGGTATACAAGGTGCTGAACATAACCGCGTAGGTGGTGGGAAAAGCCGCAAAGGTAACTCCACCAGCAGTAATCAGCCACACTTCGTTGCCGTCCCAGAATGGTCCCATGGAATTGTAAACCACTCGTTTTTCCTTATCGGTTCGGGCAATGAAAGGGAGAAGGGTCCCCAGACCAAAGTCGAACCCATCAAGCGTAAAATAGATCGCCCATATCAGACCCCACAATAAAAACCATATGGTTTCAAGCATATTGAGTCCACCTTTCTTTGCAATTCCAGGTCGCGAAAGTTCTTTAAAGGCCGGTCCTAAAATTACCGTTTGAGAAAATTGTCACACTGGTTCGGGGCCATGTTTGGCGTGGCGAACCATCAGGAAAAAGGCCACAAAGCCCAACAAAGTATAAACTATGACAAAAGCGGCCAATGAAATCGCAACCTGGGATCCTTCGATCGGTGATGCGGCTTGATTGGTCCTCAAAACCTGGTATACGATCCACGGTTGACGGCCTACTTCAGTCACTATCCAGCCCAGAAGAGCCGCAATATATGG
Source organism: Desulfomonile tiedjei (assembly GCA_020718965.1). GTDB lineage: Bacteria > Desulfobacterota > Desulfomonilia > Desulfomonilales > Desulfomonilaceae > CAJBEZ01. The sequence continues at coordinate 13,098 of DYRE01000007.1, read as the reverse complement.
AAGCGGAATAGAATACAGCATGATCCGCAGGTACAATGGACTTGACTCAAGCTTTTTCCTCTTGAACCAGCCAATTACAGTCAAGGCGACAAAAAGAAATCCTAGCCCGACCATGATTCTGAAAGAGGCAAAAACCAGTGTTACCGGGGGACGATCTTCCAGCGGCCAGGATTTGAGTCCTCTGACCTCAGCATTCCAATCCCCTTTTGTAAGGAAACTCAAAAACTTGGGTATCGTGAACATCTCCACAAAATTGCGCTCATTTTTTTCATCAGGTATCACCAGCATAGAAAAACCAACGCCTTTCTGAGTTTCCCAAAGAGCCTCGGCGGCGGCGGTTTTTTCCGGCTGAAGTCTTGACATTTCTTTTCCATTCAAATCACCCATGAAAACTTCCCCGATTGAGAAGATCAAGGAAAAAACCAGGGCCATTCTGAATGATTTCGTGAAGAAGCTGACTTCATTTTTACGGAGTAAGTGGTAGGCGCTTATGCCCATGACAAAAAAACCACCTATAATGAAGCCGGAAAATATTGTGTGGAGATAATTTGTAATGGCATAAGGTTGGGTGACGACAGCTATGAAGTCAGTTAACTCGGCCCTCCCATTTCGAATTTCGTATCCAACCGGATTCTGCATCCAGGCGTTGGCGGCAATGATCCAGTAGGCTGAAACATTTGACGAGATTGCCACTATCCAGATACAGGCGGCGTGCATTTTAGGACTGAGTTTGTTCCAACCAAAGAACCAGACCGCCAAAAAGGTCGACTCCATAAAAAAAGCCACTGTAGCTTCTATGGCCAGGATTGAACCAAAAATGTCACCGACATATTTGGAATATCTTGACCAGTTTGTTCCAAACTGAAATTCCAGCGTTATTCCGGTTACTACCCCTACAACAAAATTTATCAGGAAAAGATGCCCCCAAAACTTGGTCATCCTCTTGTATTCAGGGTTTCCTGTCTGGACATAGCGAGTCTCCATCATCGCAACGATGATTGATAATCCCAGAGTCAGAGGAACAAACAGAAAATGAAACAAAGTTGTAGCTGCGAATTGTAACCGGGACAGAAAAATGGGATCCATGGGAAACTCCTTTTTCTAAATTAGGAGATGAGACTTTTTACGCGTGATTCGGAATTTAGAGTACTGATAAAATAGGTTTCATTTATTCCTCAGTGGTCAATCAGCCCATCATCAATATTCCTTGATTGGCCAGATCCGACACTTTGATTTTTCGTAGCTCTCCATTCAAAAAGGTTTGAAATTCAGTTTCGTCCGTCGCCGGTTTTTGCAGAAGACATTTTTCTTCCGAAGCTCCCAACGCGCCTAGAGCAAAAGCGCTAAGACCCCTGATCGATGGATCTCCAGATGTCAGGTATTTTGGAAGATACCTCGCAGCTAGCTGAAAAAGTTCAGGGTATATTGCTGATACTCTCGCTATACCCCATATCAAACCCTTTTGTAATGGTTCGTATTCGAGAAAGTTTCCTTCTTCGTCCAGATATGAAATTAGTATCGAACCATATTCCACAGCCAGACTCGGACATTGAGCCATAATTTCAGCCATGGCCTCGGGAGCGCCCCAGCCAATTCCCCCGGATTCATCGTTCAAACTCCACATTAGGCGCCGCATTACTACACGAGCCGCCTCAATGTCATGTTTGGCCAGTTCGGACACGACCACGCCTATTGCTGTTATGGCTCGCCATCTCACTAATTCGTCATGATCCAACAAGAATGACAACAAAGGGTTTACCACCTGCTTTCCGGGAAATGAGGCCAACTGATCCAGGCTAGAACTGAAATCCTTCTCTTTCAAGAGTTCCATAACCTTTTTCTTCAAATCCCTACCCTTTAAATGGTTTGTCCCTGATGTCATTGTCCGGAAACTTCATCCTGAAAAACTACGCCGGAACGCTGTCATTTATTGCAGCCCCGACTTCACGTCCCAAGTCCACGCACTTTTTCAACCCATCGTGATTTGGAACAAATTGTTGAGCTATACCCGGACCGAAAACTTTCATTTTCATGTCTTCCATAGCCTTGACCAGATGCTTTACCGCCTCACCACTCCAGCCGTAAGATCCGAATGCCGCCCCGAATTTGTTAATTGGACGTAGTCCCTTCATGTAACAAAGCATGTCCGCCATCCTTGGAAGCATGCCATTGTTGAGGGTAGAAGATCCAAACAGGACCGCTTTTGAGTCTATAAGCTCCGTGACGATGTCACTTCTGTGATCACAGGCAAGATTCATGATCTTTACGCTTATTCCTGATTCAATCAATCCGTCCGCTATGGCCTTGGCCATAGTCTCCGTACTATGCCACATGGTGTCATAAATTATGATAGCTTTTCGCTTGCACTCCTGTTTACTCCACCTGTCATAAGCCTGAACAATTTGTAACGGGTTGTCTCTCCAAATTAATCCATGATCCGGAGCAATGATGTCTATCTTGAGATTCATTTTCTGGACATCAGCGATGAGTTTTTGAACCAACCCGGAATAGGGAAGCAGAATGTTGGCGTAATACTTGACTGCGTGCCTCATTAACTCTGAGTTGTCAACCTGGTCATTGAACCTTTCGCTTGTGGCCCAATGCTCCCCAAAGGCGTCACTGGATATTAACAGAGCGTCTTCCTTGATGTAGGAAAACATACTATCCGGCCAGTGAAGCATTCGGGTTTCCAAAAATGTTACTGTCCGCTTGCCAAGGGAGATCTCCTGTCCTGACGCGACGACTTCATACGGCCAATCTTCCCTGTGATAGTGGTCCAGCAACGCTTTGTGACCTTTTAAAGAACAAAATATCTTTTCCGGTTTGATGGTTTCAACTATCTCAGGAATCGAGCCCGAGTGATCAGGCTCAACATGATTTACAACCAGATAATCAATTTTGGTCGGATCTATTACTTTATGGATGTTGTGAAGCAGATCATTCTTGAAAGGCTTCTTGACCGTATCAAAAAGTGTGACTTTATCATCCAGAATGAGGTAGGAATTGTATGTGGTTCCCTTTTTGGTTGAATAACCATGAAAGTCCCTAACATCCCAATCTACCGCTCCAACCCAGTTTATTCCTTTTTTTATCTCAACGACAGTGCGCAATTTTTGCCTCCAGCTTTTTTAAACTTTCTCGCCATCCAAAAAATAAAAGTTAAGATTACACATTTGTAATGCTCGATCACTCAAACGATCGAAATCAACATAAACTTTAACATCTTACATTAATCTGGAGGCGAGAAAATCCCCCTACTCGGGAGAGAATGAATCTTTGTCAGCTCCACAGACGGGGCAGACCCAATCCGCCGGCAGATCAGCAAATGACGTGCCGGGATTTACACCATTATCTGGATCTCCTTCAGCGGGATCGTAAACATAACCACAAACCTGACATACATATTTTTCCATAATCTTGACTCCTTTCGTTAGATTAGGCTATTTCCAGCCATTGGTTTGACTATTTCGCTGATTACAGCTTACAATGTCTACTTCGAGGATATTTTCTTGCCAATTTCCCTGCCATAATCCTGGGCCATCTGCATTCCACCCTGAATCGTTGCTGACTTGAGCCTAAGTGGGCCTCCAATCATATCCATTTTAAGAATATTCTGCATTGTGTCATATATCCGATCAGGCGCCTCTCCGCTCCAGCCAAAGGCGCCAAAGGATGCCCCGACCTTGCCTTCCAGGTCTAATTTAGCCACAAGAAACAAAAGAGTTTTCATAGCTTGCATCATTTCGCCATGGTAAGTGGCGGATCCAAAAACGTAGGCGTCATACCCCTCAAGATCTTCCTGTTTGGTCAACTGTGTCGCGGATACGACTTTCGCGTCGGTTCCCGTAAACCTTATGCCTTCAGCTACGAGATCCGCTATATTTTCAGTCTGTCCGGACCTGGTGGCAAAAACTATTAAAGCCTTGGCCATTTTTCTTAATCTCCTTCCGAATTAAATCCCATATTAATATTCATGATAACCCGAGTTCACTTAAATAATCGGCGGCGCCAAACTCTAGAAATTATGTCTTAAACGATTCACCCTTAACAGCTTTTCTGCCCAGATCAAAGGCATCCTTTAAGGCCTCAGGTTTCTCGAGAATTGCGTTCTTACCTTCAACCGACTTTATAAGAAGACCCCCTTCATAGCTTTTGTCCAATGCGTCAAAAAAATACTTTGCCACCAGTTGGGCGCCCTCAAAAAGATTTGATCCCTTGGTAGCCCCAACAGCAATCAAATAACCGCGGCCGGAATCGTATTGTTTCCTTTTTTCTGGCGGCTTTTCAATCATTCTTCTATTCCACAAAGCCTGGCAGCGATCTATAACAGCCTTGGCGCTAGAAGTAACACCGTAAAAAAACATGGGACTTGCAAGAATGATGACTTCGGATTCGACCAACTTAGGGTAAACTTCTTCCATGTCGTCATTTACTACACACTTGCCGGTCTTGTCGCATGCGCCGCATTCGTGACAACCACTCATTTTAAGGTCAAACGAACGAATTGTCTGCGTTTCGGCCCCCATTGACTGAGCCCCTTTAAGGGCTTCCTGCAACAACAGATCACTGTTGCCATTTTTTCTTGGACTGCCGTAGATTCCTAATACCTTCATTTTACACTCTATTCCGAAACTTTATCTGAATTAAAAATTGCCATTGGATTTAAAAGGTTATGACTTGGAACCCTTCGGTTATGTAATTTGCCAGTCCTGGATGTCCTGACATTTCATCGGCTATCGGAAGGCCCTCAGTCATAACCGCTTCCAAAACATTCATTTTCAACGAACACGCTTTACATACAGCAAAAATGAGCTTTTTTTCCTTTACTGTTTTGTATAGCTTGTGGAAAGGATTGGTTGATTTTGCAAGTTCAGGAATCAGCTTCGTAGATTCTCCCTCGAAAACTATCCTTACATCAAAGCCCTTGCCACTCATGTCAATCGCATTCAACAGGACGTGAACAAAACACATTTGTTCGCCCTTAAAGGCAACTAGCGCAATTCTAGTCATAGCAGCGCTCCTAAACGACCCTGCTCGCTAATAAGGATCGGAATTCTAAAACCTTACTTCAATCTTGGATCCTGACCGGTCATTCCACATTCCGGGATGTAGCATGTCACATTTGTAAATTCACATTTTTCCTTGCACATTGGGCACGTTTCGGGTGGAGCGACTCCTGGATCTAATTCAACAGTGTATCCACAGTTTGAACACTTCCATGTGATCTTTTCCATTTCTAATAAACCTCCTGAGTCTAAACTTGAGCTATTTCTTTTTTACACCGGCAAGAAAATGAAGTGTATCCAGCATGTCCTGGATTGACCTGCCCATAAACCACCGACCACGGTCGAACACCCCATAATCAGACCCCAACATAGCGGATGACAGACGAGTGGAATTCCCGTAAAAAAGCCATTGTTCAGTCCAGTGTTTTTCAATTGCCTCATCAAATGGGTTTGTCTTGTCTGCAAGTTTTTGATCCCAAGCTTGCGTCAGTATCTTGGTAGCAGCCAGCGTCATATCATCAGATGTCTTGAGAGTATTCTCAAATCGGTCCCAATGTCCGTTTACCCAATCAGGAGTATGGCAGGACAAACAAATTTTCTGTAATACCTCCTTCCGGTTTTTTTGTTCAGCCGGAGATATCAGAAAATCAGAAGCCGGAACTCCCAGAAAAGTGGTTGGCAGCGGTAATCCGTCGGCATTGCGAATTATGGACGTGTCGGGTGATTTGGGGTGGGCGTGCGAATAAATCAGTCCGAACGTCCTCCAGGGGAGCCGATCATTCATCTGATGCGTTCTTTGAGCAATGACTGATCCTTCGGGATTTACCAGGAGACTAACGTGACATGTAGCGCATGTAGGAGCGGAGAAATCCTTACCTATGGTCCACGGAATTGATTTAAAATTCCATTCTTCTTTGAGTGATGAAAACATCGCCCCATGCTTGCTAACGGAATAAATTTTGTAACCTGGAACATCGGGCCCTTTGTGACACTGGGAACATGTGTAAGGCTTTCTCGCCATGTGAACAGCGAATTGATGGCGGGTGTGACACGAGGAGCACGATCCCCTGCTGCCGTCAGGATTCAACCGCCCTACTCCGTCATTAGGCCACCCGGAGAGTTCAACGAATTCCATATCGCCATAGTCGGTAGACCTGGTTTTTTTCGACAGAACCTTCACTTCCGTGCCATGACAGGCGAAACAAGACTCATCGCTTGTTTTTTGGTTAGGATCCTTAATTACCGTGCCCTTTTTTACAAATTCCTGAGTTCCGTTTATGGTTGTCATAAGTGTCTGATAGACGGCGTTCTTTGAGAGATTGGTATGAGCGAACGCCATGATGTTCTTCTGGTATTGGGATTCTTCCACCTGATGACAGACTGCGCAGTCTTTTGGAGTTACCGTCAAATGAACTTTTTGATCGTTGTGATTGAATATATCGCCATGACTGTCAGGATTGATGGTATGGCATTCAGCGCAGCCAACAACGACTTCCTTGAGTTGATCCGGAACGTCCTGGGAGGAAACTCTCCTTTCAAGCTCAGGTCGCTTCATTGCCTTGACAGGGGTGATCTTAGAGTGTGCGCTTCGTCTCCAATCAGCCACTATCGCCGGAGTAACTGAACTATGGCAGGCGATGCAATCCTGAGTCAGATCGCTGATGGGCTGATCTTCCGCGTAAGAGAAAGGACACCACAAACTTCCAGATAAGACCAAACTCAAAGCTGAAAAACCCGACAACCTGATTAAGAATTTGATCATGATGTTACACCACCCAACGTTAATACCTTGAAACATTCATACTTCTCAGATTTAGTTTGTCTGCAATTTTTCAAGGGCTTTAATCAGATCCTCGAGTTTTGGCATCTTGTTTATATCGTGAACATCAATGAAACGGACAACGCCCTTCTTATCGATCACAAATAATGCCCTTTCGGAGACACCATCACTTCTCAGAATACCGTATTTCTGCGCCACTGCTCCATGTGGCCAGAAATCAGAGGCTACAGGAAACCACAAGTTCCCCATCTCTCTAGTCCAGGCATGTAACGTGGGAATGTTGTCCACGGAAATCCCTATAACAACAGTGTCAAGTTTCTCGAAAAGATCCCTGGCAATGTTATATCCCGGCCACTGCTGTGAGCAAACTGGAGTCCATGCGGCGGGCACGAACGACAGAACAACATTCTTTTTGTTTCGATATTGATCCAGAGATACAGCGCCACCAGAGAGTGTCGGCAAAGAAAATTCCGGGGCGACGTCCCCTACCTTCAGACTAGTAGAAGTATCCATCGGCTTGAGGTTCCCTGGATCATATATCCCTGAATCAGCAGGGGTAGAAGCCCAGCATACTCCCCGCGGCGCCAACACGATAACAAAAACTAGAAAAAAGATTTTTGTCAAAATTGCTTTGTTGGACATCAGAACCCTCCCCAGCCTAATTGAGCTTTGCCGCAATTTTCTTTAGAAATTCTCCCGACTCTTTTATCTCTCCAACTTTGGTAAGAACAACCTCCAGCTTCCCTCCAGCGGTCAGTTTGACAACCAGAAAGGTCGGCGTGCGAATTTCATCCGACAAGGCTTTTTGAATGGCAAAGTTGTCGTCAGGGATAAGCGGAAACGAAACCTTAAATTTTTCTCTGAAAACATTTACTTCATAGGGCGTGTTACCGACTCCTATGCCAAGCATCTTCACTTCATCCCGTAATCCAGGAACCTTCTGAAGCAGGCTGTGAAGTTCATTCACGGCATGAGCGTCGCGTTGGCAAATAGGACAGTACATGCTGAATAACTGCACAATCAGCAACCTGGCTTTAACTTGCGGCAGTCTGAAATTTTTCCCGTCAGACAACCCCAGATACTTTTTTTCAGCCAGATTTTCGGGCGAATTGAACTTGAGGTCAGCCAATATATCCGCGTTGACTGACAATGTTTTTGCCACATCGCAAAGCCCAAAACCAGCCAACATCAAAACAATGATTATGGCGCCTACAATACGCATGTTTACCATCTAGGCCTCTCGAAAACTTCCTGATCATATCGCAGTGATTTAAAACCCAAGTGGTTTGAACATCTTCTTTCCGGCGCCACATATTGGACATTTCCAATCATCCGGAAGGTCTTCAAAAGAAACCCCTTTGGGAATTTTACCCTTCCGGTCTCCTTTTTCAGGGTTGTACATGTACCCACAGTTTGGGGTTTGGCATTGATAGATTTTCATGTCAGCCACATCCACCTCCATCATTTAGCGCCGGATTTGGCGCCACTTGAGTATCCTCACGAATTAAACCGCATCCGGCGCGAATTGAGCAAGCTAAAAACAAATAACATAAATCCCAAATTTTATGGGCTCCTGGAGTAACAGCGGTTTCCAGAACCCCTTACTCCCAAATTATTGTTACGCTTTCCATAGCCCATGCAGATTGCAGTATTCACGGGCAGTGAATTCACCAGACACCGGGAAGAAAGCTTCTGGAGCGTCTCCTGGTTTTAGAAACTGCATATAAGCCTTTCCGTCAGCAACTATTTCGATCCACTCGATGAAATGTTTCTCTTCCATGGGATGAGCGACACTACCCACTTTTACCTTCAGACCACCGTCAACAACCTCTTTTACAGGGACATGTTTTTCTTTTGCCGCATCTACGGTGTTTTCTTTGAAATTTTTCATTGGCTGGCCGCAGCAAACGAGCTGGCCCATACCGGTATGAATCATTTCCACTATGTTTCCGCAAACTTCACACTTGTAAATCTCCAATAATCCTGTCATCTCTTAAATCCTCCGTTTCAATCGTGTAGCAAATTGCACAATGATATATTTAATACTGTAAAGATATAGAATTTATCCTAGACCATCATAGGTTGCAAAACAACTCACCAATTTTCACAAAGTACCTCAAAATAGGCTTGAGGATGAGCACAGGCGGGGCAGGATTCCGGGGCTTCAACCCCTTCGTGCAGATATCCACAATTTATACATCGCCATACCACCGGCTTGTCCTTTTTGAAAACCTTTCCAGACTGAATGTTCTTTAGAAGATCCAGGTAACGCTTTTCATGCTGTTTTTCAGCAATACATACAGCTTCCCAAATACGCGCCGCCGCTTCAAAGCCCTCGGATCTGGCAACCTTGGCAAAACCGGGATAAAGTTCAGCCCATTCGAAATGTTCGCCGGCTGCCGCTTCTTTGAGATTTTCCACCGTGCCCGCAATGATTCCCGCAGGAAACGCCGCCTGAATTAGGACTTCGCCTCCTTCTAGCTGTTTAAAGAATCGTTTGGCGTGTTCCTTTTCCTGATTGGCTGTTTCCTCAAAAATTTGGGCAATTTGAACCATACCCTCTTTACGAGCCTGAGACGAAAAATATGTGTATCTGTTTCTAGCCTGAGATTCCCCAGCGAAAGACCCCAGTAAATTTTTTTCTGTCTCTGAACCTTTAATTGACGCCATTTAATAAATCCTCCTGATGATTTGGCATGCGATTTACATCGCACGGATTAAAATTATCCCGTGATTCTTTCATGATCTACGTAACTTTTCCCATCCAGTTCCTGGCTTCGACATTCCGGGCAAATGCCCTCAAATTCAAGACGGTGTGAAATTATCTTATAATTGCCGGCCAGACTCGCCGATTTGTTTAACGAATTCAAAAAGGGAAAATCCAGGTCATCCACTCTTCCACATTTGACGCAACGAACGTGATAATGGTCACCGACCATCCCGTCAAAACGCTTCTGAGTCCCTGCTGTATCCAGCTTTTGAATCAGCCCTGATTCGGCCAGTAATTCAAGATTCCTGTACACTGTCCCCAGGCTAATTTTTGGGATGCGTTTTCGTACAATCTCGTAAAGTTCATTTGCTGTGGGATGGGTTTTTAATTTTACCAACTCTTCCAATATCACTCTTCGTTGAGAGGTATTTCTGAGGTTTCCCATGCCATGCCTCACGCCGTGCCATTAATAGTAACTGTTACTATTTTAATACTGCGCCCGGCGTTGTCAAGCCCAATATCAGGACAAATTGTGCGCTACACCCAATTTTCAGCCAAAATTCATCGAACTCATTCGCCTTGTTTTTTTGGAGGTCTGTTTGTCTGATTATTATTCAAACAGGTCCATAAACGAAAACTTCGAAGAATCAAATAGCCCCTGATCCGTTATTTTTATCTCGGGGATCGGAGTCAGCGCCATAAAAGACAAAGTGGCGAATGGCGCTTCCAAAGTACATCCCAATTCTCGGGTGGCTGCGCCAAGACTGTCAAGATCTCCGCTGACTTCTGCTATGGGCCTGTCGGACATTAGGCCGGCTATCTCGAGGGTCAGTGACGCGCGCACGATTCCGTCACAGACAACCGCCAGACCTCCGCCCATATTTGCCACTGTTTTCGCCGCGGCCAGCATGTCAGAATCAGTAGCTCCGACCACAACAATATTGTGGGAATCATGAGCTACCGATGAGGCGATTGCTCCGCGCTTCAGGCCAAACCCCCGTATGAAACCTGTGGCATGAGCGCCGGAGCCGTGATGCCGTTCAATGACAGAAATCTTGGGCAAGTCGCGGTCGACATCGGCGCAAATCATGCCATCGACTATAGAAGGTTTTTCTACTACTCTCCTGGTGACTATTTGTTCTGGAATTACTTCAATTACGTTTATCGATTCTCCTCTGGCGGGTATTCTGAAATCCACTATCTTTTCCCAGGCGACATTAAAACTCCTGGGAAGGTTGACAGGACCCTCGCTACGCCAGATTGGCGCCGGGTTTCCATGTTCGAACACTTTTTTCCCTGAGCTGTAAACCTGATTAACTCCAAAATTGTCAAGATCAGACAGTACAACCAGATCAGCCTTGTAACCAGGTAAAATAGCGCCTAAATCCTGCAGGTGAAAATAGCGGGCAGGGTTGATTGTAACCAACTGGATGGCCGTAATCGGGTCCACACCCTTGGAGCAAACCCTTTTCAGCAAATAATTCAGGTGACCTCGTTCCAGAATGTCATCGGGATGCAGATCGTCGGATACGAGCATCATGTTTCCGGAATTATGTTGATTCATTAAAGGAATCAGGGAATCGAGGTTTTTGGCGGCCGAGCCCTCTCGAATCATTATTCTCATACCGGCGTCCAACTTTTCCGAGGCCTCCTCCAGAGAGCAGCATTCGTGGTCTGATCCTATGCCCGCATTCACATAGGCCGTGAGATCCTTGCCCGTAAGTCCTGGAGCGTGTCCATCGATCACTTTGTGTTTGAACACTTCGATTTTATCAAGAATGCCCGGCTCCATAAAAAGAACCCCTGGAAAGTTCATCATCTCAGCCAATCCCAGGATCCGGGGATTGTCCCTGAATGGGACCATGTCATCGGCGTTCAGAGAGGCGCCGGATGTTTCAAAAGGCGTTGCGGGCACACACGAAGGAAACATCACGTACACCCGCAGTGGAAGATTGGCGCTTGAATCAAGGATATACTGTATGCCTCTTATACCGTGAACATTCGCTATCTCATGGGGATCGGTAACTACACAGGTTGTCCCTAAAGGAACCAGGTTTCGAGCTAATTCCGGGACACTGAGCATGCTCGATTCAAGGTGAATGTGACCGTCAATAAAACCGGGCGCCACAAACGCCCCTTTCAAATCAACTTTACGTTTGGCCTCATATTCTCCGAAACCTATAATAATATCTTCATGTATGGCGATAGAAGTCGAATGAATCCGACCTGAAAAGACATTAATGACCTTGCCGTTTGTCAGCAGGAGATCTACTGGTTGATTTCCAAGAGCCATGCCAATTCTTTCCTTAAGCTCCATCATGTTTTCCCTTCTTTCAAAAGCCACTAGTGTCTTGTTAAGGAATGAAATTTTCTCAAACCAGGGCCCCGTCCAAAGCCGTGCGGCATGAGCAGTCTTCGAAATTTATCTCAGGCGCCGCGGCTGTAAAAATTTTCTTTACGTTGTCAACGTTATTTTTCATTGTGGAGGCTATCATCTCCCATGTTACCGGTTCATCTGAGTGACGCCAACAATCGTAATCGGTGCTCATAGCAATTACAGCGTAACATATCCCCGCTTCCCTTGCCAAAATTACTTCGGGTACGGTTGACATGTTGATTATATCGGCTCCCAACATGCGAAACATTTTGCTTTCAGCCCTGGTGGAAAAACGAGGCCCTTCGATGGTGACAACCGCTCCTTTCGGATGGGACCTTATTCCCTGCTTTACAGCCGCATCGATCAGGAACTGCGTCAGACGTCCGCAGAACGGATCGGCCATTGACACATGCGCAACCTGATCCCCTTCGTGAAAAGATGATTTCCGGTTTTTTGTCCAATCAATAAATTGATCTGGAAATACCAGGCGCCCGGGTTCAATTTCTTCACGCAATGATCCACATGCTGTAGTCGCTATGATGTGAGTCACACCCAGTTCTTTCAAAGCCCAGATATTGGCTCTATAATTCACTTGCGCAGGCGCTATTCTATGTCCTTTGCCATGACGATTGATAAGCACAACTTTGGTTGAACCCAGGTTTCCTATCATAGGGTCCGCTGAAAGATGCCCAAAGGGTGTTCCCATTTTTATGGACTTGACTGAGGTCAGAAAATCAGGGTCATCAAAACCTGATCCTCCGATGATTCCTATGTTTATCAAATTAGTCTCCTCGTAAATCGGTTTAAATAGACGCTTATCTAAAGCTATCCGGATTTATGCGCCGTCATTATTTTATTTTCTAAAAAGATTATGGCTTTTCAGCGCTTTATGGATTGACATTACAATATGTTATGCAATAGATTTTGAATTGTAAATGAATTTCAGAGCAGTCGATCAATTTGGGAGGAACTACGCAACTGCACTCCTTCAAGTTCACTAAAACATTATTATTGTCTATTATTGTAGGAGTTTTTTGCTGTTTCCCTTCTGCGCTAAATGCTGAAAACGACATTAGTGGCGCTTGTTCTTTTCTGGGGGTCAAGAAAATGGACCGGGTTGGAAAAGCTAAAGCCCAGCCTGACAAAGTCCCTGACGCGGTTTTTTCCGTCTCTTTCAGTTCTCCTCTAGCTGACAAAAAAATAGAGCAAGTTGAAATCAAGTCAT
>DYRE01000148.1 GCA_020718965.1 Desulfomonile tiedjei | reverse complement strand
CCGAACAAGTTTACGGTTCAGGGCGCGCACGACGCTCTCGTGCAGCTCTCCGGCACGATGCGCACACTGGCTGTATCACTCTATAAGATCGCAAATGACATCCGACTTATGTCATGCGGCCCTCGGGCAGGCTTTGCCGAGCTGGTGATCCCGGAAAATGAGCCGGGTTCTTCGATCATGCCAGGCAAAGTGAATCCGACTCAGGTAGAGGCGCTTACAATGATCGCCGTACAAGTTATGGCAAATGACGTAGCTGTTGGTTTTGGAGGCGCCGGCGGTTATCTTGAGATGAATGTCTACAAGCCATTGATAATTTTTAACATCATGCACTCAATCACGATCATGACGGATGGGTGCACAAATTTCCGCAAGTTCCTGGTCGAAGGCACACAGCCGAACCTGAAGAAGATCAAGGAGTATCTGGACCGCTCCCTTATGCTTGTCACAGCGCTATCACCGGTGATTGGCTACGACAAGGCGTCGCAGATAGCGCACTTTGCTATGGACAAAGACATAACGCTTAAGGACGCCGCACTTAAACTCGGATTTGTGACAGAGGAGGAATTCGACCGCATCGTCGATCCGGCGAAGATGACCTCGCCATACATCGCGACAGGAAATTACCGCAGCCTCGACCAGAAGCCCTAACTGTAGCTAGCCGACTAAGAGGACCCAACAACCATGAGCGGTAACCCACAAATGGGGTCCATATATTCGATAAATAGCCTGTTAGAGTCGACCGGCAAGGACCACGTCGACTTCCAGAAAGCGTGTGCGCGTAATATGACGCCCGTATTGCCCAAACAAGGACTTCTCAGCCCTTTTCATTCGAACACCTTTGAAGTCGAGATCAGAAATACTGAACGGGAAAAGAAGTTCGTTTTTGATTCTGGGCCTTTTCCCAACGTCGAAATTTACCGAACCCTGGCCGATGCCGAATCAACCTTCAAGTCGAATGGCCAATGTTTAAGCCCGGCCCAAAATCACATCTTGTGAGACTTACGGTGAGGCTTTGGGCTTCATTTCTCAAGGACTTTTACAAGATCTAATACCCCAAGGGAGGATTTGATGAGCGAGATACAAAAGAACAAGCCGTTAAACGGGATACTTGTCATAGATTTTACCCACGTCCTGAGTGGTCCGTTTTGCACAATGATGTTGGCGGACCAGGGAGCGCGCGTGATCAAAATAGAACGCGCCGGAACAGGAGACGACAGCAGGGCTTTCGGGCCATTTTATGAGGACCAGTCATCAGTCTATTTCGAGTTCATAAACAGGGGCAAGGAAAGCATAACACTGAACCTTAAAGATCCTGATGACCTGAATCTGGTAAAGAAAATGCTCGCCAGGGCCGACGTGGTTGTAGAAAACTTCAGGCCGGGAACGATGGGACGGCTCGGTCTGGGGCCGGATGTTCTGGTTAAGGAATACCCGCATCTCATAGTGTGTTCCATTTCCGGGTTTGGACAAACCGGTCCTATGAAATTTGAACCGGCTTACGACACGGTGGTGCAGGCATTGTCGGGCTTGATGAGCGTCACGGGATTCCCATCAGGTCCACCGACGCGAGTGGGAACCTCAATTTCGGACCTCAGCGCAGGTCTGTTTGCGTATTCAGCGATTACAACGGCGCTCGTGGGACGCGAGAGAACTGGAAAAGGCACGACTATTGATGTGGCCATGCTCGATGGAACATTTGCTCTTCTGGAGCACGGGCTGATGGATGCTCTGGCGGAACACATAGATCCGAAGAGAATTGGAAATTCTCACCCGTCGATTGCTCCGTTCGACACATATCAGTGCAAGGACCGCATGATTGCTATTTGTTGCGGCAACGACCACCTTTTTGGAAAACTTTGTGAGACTCTGAAACTGACCGAGGCCAAGTCTGATCCACGATACGCCAGCAACGAAAAAAGAATGGAAAACCGGGATTCACTCAAGGAGTCCATGGAATCTGTTCTTAAAACTGACAGCGCTACTGTCTGGTCTAACAAATTGCAGGGCGCCGGGATTCCCGCAGGACTCGTGCAAACGGCTACAGAAGCCGAACAAATGGACCAGATCAAAGAACGCGATATGATAGTCACAATACGCGGCAGAGATGTACCGGGGAATCCTCTGAAGTTTGGGAACTACGATTCCTCCTGCGCCGACACACCACCGCCTGAATTGGGGGCTGATAGTGACAAAATTCGACAGTTCTTTGACCAATAACTTGTTGCAGGAGTAATTTAATTTGGAAAGGTTTTTGGAAGTGACCTGATATTTGATTCTGTTGTTGGCTGGGGGACGAGGATTCGAACCTCGGTTAACGGGGCCAGAACCCGTCGTCCTGCCGCTAGACGATCCCCCAGCAAGGACTCTTCTATATTAGGAATGATCAGTCGTTTCTGTCAAGCATATTCGATTACTGAATATTCAGAGCCTTTCTTACGCAATCTTCTCACTATATCCTCTTCTGAAATCGCGCCGGCTCTGAGTATTTTCAGAATTGTACCCGAAGGGTCAATGACGGTTGAAGGAAGCCCACCAGGACAGGGACCACTGTCTACAACAACATCTACCGAACTTAGTATCTCTTCAGGGATTTCAGAAACGGTTTTTGGTGGGGCAGTTCCAGAAAGATTCGCACTTGTAGAAGTTATCCAGCCATTTGTCAGGGAGCTGAGAAGGCGCGCAGGACATTCGGGCGGCACCCTCACACCTAAATAGGCTGAATCATTTAAAACATGTCTGGAAAAACCATCCTTCGCTTTCAAGACAATGGTCAAACTTCCCGGCCAAAACAATTGCATGAGAATTCCAGCTAACTCAGACACGTCGGTGACTTTTGACATCACCAATTCGTTGCAGGCGGAAATTAATGGAAGAGGTTTCGAGAAAGCCCTTCTTTTAGTATAAAAAAGTCTCTCTACAGCTTGATCCATAAATGGATTCGCCGCCAAAGCATAAAAAGTCTCTGTCCCTATGACCACGGTTCCCCCGGCCATTACTGCTTCAGCGGCTTTTTCAATATTAGAATTCGAGTAGTTGGACATTCGTTCGGAAACAGATATCAATAAATATTGATACTCCTAATGATATTAAGCTTATAGTCACATAGAAATATTAATCTTTAAACTATAAGCCATAACAACATATCGTTAATACCAATCGAAACATACTTGAAACACAATGAAATGATCTGAAAAAGAGCCTCTGACATTCAAATGTGACGGTGATTCCAATCAGATTCTGGAGATTATTTCCGCATCGGCCTGGGCGGCCTCATCAAGTTTTGACTCCCAAAGCTTCTTTGATTTCCTGCTCCTTGAACCCAACTATGACTTTTTCCCCGATTACCACAGTGGGGAAAGCGCATCGTGAGGTAAGGTTCTTGATTTCATCGAGGACGGGCTTCCGGTCTTCGTCTGAGAGCAGATCCACGTCTGTAAATTCATATTCTACTCCGCAATCCCCCAGGAATTTCTTACATGCCTTGCAGTGGCTGCAAGTACTAAGAGAATATACTTTGCATTGTTCCATGCTGTGACTCCTTACTTTGAACTATCAGGATTGATTGGCTATTTCTGGGACTGACTCCCAATCTCTCTCTTGCGATCGATCCTGTCTACTGGTTATAAAATAAATAGTATAACTTACATCGTTCCAAGGCTACTTTTTTCGAGAACACTGTTTTGAGAACGCGCCAGATGGTTTACATCACTTTATGAATCGGAGACTGGTCGCATGCGTTTTTTGTGTCGATTGACGATAGTGACTTAGAATGCTAATAATGTGTCATTGTACAACACTTTCAAAGAATTAAGGTCCTAAAAAATGGCTCAACATGACAATAAAAGGGCTCTGGTTACAGGTGTAACCGGCCAGGATGGAGCTTATCTGACGGAGTTTCTACTGCGCAAGAATTACGTCGTGTGTGGTGTTAAAAGACGCAGTTCTCTCATAAATACTCAAAGAATAGACAATTTTTACCAAGACCCTCACTTTCCCAGTCGAAGGCTTATTCTCGAATATGGAGACATGACGGATTCCACCAACCTGATCAGAATAATTCAGCAGTTCCAGCCCACGGAGATATACAACCTTGCGGCGCAAAGTCATGTTAAGGTTTCGTTTGAGTCACCTGAATATACCGCCAATTCGGACGCGTTGGGTACACTCAGACTGTTAGAAGCCATACGCATTCTGGGTCTTGGGGATAGGGTCCGGTTTTATCAGGCTTCTACGAGTGAACTTTACGGTCTGGTTCAGGAAACTCCACAGAGTGAAACAACGCCTTTTTATCCTCGTAGCCCTTACGCTGTAGCCAAGCTTTATGGATACTGGATTGTCAGGAACTATCGTGAGGCTTATGGCATGTATGCTTCCAATGGCATTCTTTTCAACCATGAATCGCCTTTAAGGGGCGAAACATTCGTGACCCGCAAGATCACCAGGGCCATTGCCAGAATCAAGCTCGAAATGCAGGAAAAGCTTTACCTGGGTAATCTGAACGCCAGGCGCGACTGGGGCTACGCGTCTGATTATGTTGAAGCAATGTGGCTCATTCTCCAACACAGCCAACCTGACGACTTCGTAATTGCCACCGGAGAAAATCATTCAGTTCGGGAATTTGTTGAAGAGGCGTTTTCTGAGGTCGGGATTTCAATTGAGTGGAAAGGATCAGGCCTGGACGAAAGAGGAATAGATTCTGAAACAGGAAAAGAACTTGTTCTGGTCGATCCGCGTTATTTTAGACCCACAGAGGTTGATCAGTTACTTGGAGACGGTTCCAAGGCGAAAGATGTTCTCGGGTGGACGCCAAAATGTAGTTTTGCTGAATTAGTAAAACGAATGGTAGTTCAGGACCTTAAAGAGGCTGAAAAAGAACAGTTATGCAGAACAGCGGGGCTTAATTAATGCCATCAGACAAACCAAGAGTATTTGTGGCAGGATCCACAGGGATGGTCGGTTCCGCCATCTGCCGACGCCTAATGCTGGAGAATTACCCTATCGTAAAACACGAGGGGGGCAGAGTAGATTTACGCGATCAGTCCTCTACTTATCAGCTTATCAGGGACCTGAATCCTCAATGGGTTTTCCTAGCGGCCGCTCGAGTGGGAGGAATTTACGCCAACAGCGCTTTTCCTGCCGAATTCATTTATGACAACCTGATGATACAGACCAATGTCATTAATGCATGCTATGAGATGAAAGTCGAAAAATTACTTTTCCTGGGGAGTTCCTGTATTTACCCCAAAATGGCTCCTCAACCAATGAAGGAGGAATACCTGCTCACCGGTTCCCTTGAACCTACCAATACTGCCTACGCTATCGCCAAGATAGCGGGAATAATAATGACCCAGTCTTATAGAAAACAGTACGGGTCAAATTTCATCTCGGTGATGCCGTCCAATCTTTACGGTCCCTATGATAATTTCGATCTTGAGAAGTCGCATGTTCTACCCGCATTAATTAGAAAAGTTCACGAGGCAAAGGTTTCCGGAGTTGACTTTGTTGAAATCTGGGGCACGGGTGGTGTCCTTAGGGAATTCCTCCATGTTGATGATCTGGCTGACGCATGTCTGTTTCTAATGAAGAACTACGACGATCTTCAAATTGTCAATATTGGCTCAGGAAAGGACATATCCATTCTGGACCTGGCCAGATTAATAAGGGAAGTGGTGGCATACGAAGGTGAATTGAAATTTCAGCCTGCAAT
>DYRE01000555.1 GCA_020718965.1 Desulfomonile tiedjei | reverse complement strand
GTGTAATCCAGCCCTATTGGCTGCAATACGCAAATAAAATTCTTCTTCTTCTTCTGTGTACAAGGCTCTAAAACAAACTTACAAGCATCTCACAGGTCAAAAATTTTCCCGGGCAATACCAGATCCCCGTTCAAAGGGCTGGCCACGTCTAACGCGGTCTGAGAGTGGGTGCGTCTGACGCGGGGAAGGGATGGAGAGCGGAGGATATGAAGGGAAGTGGAGGTAGGAATAGAATACGAGGGTGGGCGGGCACCGCGTCTAACGCGGCTGGGCTGGGGTGGAAGGCAAGGGACGGCAAAGGAGGATGATGAGCAGAAGGAAGGTGTGAAAAGGGCTAACTCATAGATGACTTGTGACCCCACGTAAAAAAAAATCCTGCCTACGGGCCTGCTCCCGTTTGTTCTCGAAACAGTTTATGACTATAGCTTGTTGTCAAAGGGTGACACAGCAATGCAGTTATGGTTGTTTTGGGAGTGCTGCATTGAAAACATTGAAAAGAGATGTATGACGCGGGTCTTCTCGGGACTCGGACTCGAGTCGGACTCGAAAGTTCGGCACTAGGACTCGAATTTCAGAGTTCCGGACTCGGGGGTTGATGGCTCGAATACATTAAGCATATTTAATATACTGCAAAATTATGGGGGGATGCCAGGTGCTCGGAGCATCGGTTGGTAAAACTCTCAACGAACTTTACAGTTCTGCTATTAGCAATCTAGGAGGTCAGTTTCGAGTTCTGCCATTAATTGAGCACATTTTCAGTCACCGCTAAATACGAATGTCAAATCAGTCATATGACAATAACAATTCTATATCATCTCTCATCATAATAACATTTTAATCGAAATGAGAAGTTGAACAATGTGATTTTGTTTTTCATCTTTTCATTGTATAAAAAAAGTTTTAATCTTGGCGTAAAGTCTTTCTTTGAGAATCAAACTCGAACGGTCGGGTCGATCGGCACTCAGATTTGGACTCGAAGTTTACTGACTTGGACTTGAGAGTTCTGGACTCGAAAACATATCTGACTGAGATTGTTTGGGGTTAATTTTCCAGTTTTGGAGCCAACCCTAGTCTCGGCCTGTTCACGATTAGCCCAGTTTGCCGTTGCTAGTTAACGTTAGTGTGACTGTGGATTGAATACTGCGAGGGCACCAGCCGCAATCGTTCGGATGGCCAATCACTCACGTCGCGCGCATAGCTATCCCCGCCCCCTTGCAGCGGCTGCGC
>DYRE01000554.1 GCA_020718965.1 Desulfomonile tiedjei | reverse complement strand
TGATTGCAACTACCGGATATTTGTCCAGTCGGTTGTATGAAACAATCCGGTATTCATGTGCAATATTGGAACGTTTGTTGTGGTAGGTATGTGCCGGAGTGGTTTTCACCATCTTCCTGAAAAAAGCTGCGGTTTTTTTTGCGTTCTTATAAACCTCTTCGGTGCTTGGTACCAG
This sequence comes from Desulfomonile tiedjei, assembly GCA_020718965.1. Taxonomy (GTDB): domain Bacteria; phylum Desulfobacterota; class Desulfomonilia; order Desulfomonilales; family Desulfomonilaceae; genus CAJBEZ01. The sequence goes on along the minus strand of DYRE01000554.1, from coordinate 1,052 downwards.
AACCAGATAATCACCGTCAGTTGATGCCAGTGAAAAACGCCCATTTTTGTTTGACACGACGGATAGATACAGATTTTCAAAATAGCTTATTTCAATGGTAGCTATGACAACTCCGGCAAACCTGCCGGAAGGAGTCGTGATACGCCGTGAAAGGGAAAAACGCCATTTTCCTGTAATGCGGGATTTGAAAGGCGGGCTGATGAATAGGGCCCTTGATCTGTTATTCTTGTGATGTTTAAAGTACTTTCGGTCTGCTACGCTGGGGAGTTCGTCAGGAGAGGGGATGGAAAGGGATATCATCCGTCCGGTAGCATCAGCTACCGCCAGAGAGCCGATCTGGGGGATGTCTGAACTAAGCGTAATGACAAGCTTCTCCAGGTCAGCTTGATGGAGTTTGTTAAGTCCTCCCCTTGTCTCTATCTGCTGGACAGCTGTCTGGATAACCAGATCAACCTCGGAGAACGTCCGTTCCGCATGTTCTTTCAGTGCTCTGGCGTAACTTTTTGACTGCCCCTCGACGTTTTTGATTATTTCCTGATAGTCTTCAAATCCATCCCAAACAGAAAAAACGATCAGAGAGACCAGAAGCAAAAAGACGCTGCCGACGATTACCAGCCGTAGACGATGGTAGTTGCCGGTAATGACAGGCGGCGATGACAGGCCCTTTTCAATGGTCATGCGACCTCTTGGAGGTTAATATAAAATGTTGTTGAAGGTTTTATTCTAAACCTGACATTTAAAGCACAAAAAATGAAACACCGTCAATTCTGATTTTGGGAAGAACTGAATCCACACTGTTTCGTATTGTATTTCATCAACCATCCGTTTACTCACCTCATAAACTCTGCGGTGGGTACAAATACTGCTGAAATCCTGCAAACATCTTCCGGTCTATTTGCCGCTAAAAACCTTGCGTAGCAGATCGGTGGTTCGGGCTGCCGGGTCTTTTCTGATCTTCTTCTCCTCTTCAGCCACCATCAGGAACAGACCATCCAAAGCCTTGTTAGTGACATACTCGTCAAGGTCAAGGGAAGGCTTACCTGAAAAGGCTG
>DYRE01000553.1 GCA_020718965.1 Desulfomonile tiedjei | reverse complement strand
TCAGCAACCTCACCCCCCACCCGCTCAAAGTCTTCCTCCAATACTCCCACCCGCCCGTCCTTGAACGCATCAAGTCGCTGAGGAAATTTTAATTCATGAAAAAGGTCAGAATAAAATGAGAAAACTTATTTGGATTATTACCATTGTACTCGTCGTACTGACGGCGGGATTGTTTATCCGAACCGGCTTACGCTATCGAGCTGTCTACGCGTTACTTTCCCAACCCGAAGTACAACAACGAATGTCTGTCATTCCAACGAACAAAACTTTTTCTTATCCAACAAATGAAATACAAAAGATCGATTTGGGATATGCCACATTTGATATTGGATTAACCGGAACTGTTTCGAAAACTTGTTTTGGCAAGCCTGCGCCCGGCACATGCGTACTTATTTCGAATGCAATGGTTCGAATAGTTTTTATGGCACCCTTTTCGCCAAAGGAGTTAGCGGAAGAAAGTGATGAAATCAAAGGAGAAAACGCGTCAGCTAAGTTCAAAAAATCACTGGAACGAATGAGCCAGTATCGCTCCGACTCTGTTCAGATTACAACCCAGGCCGAAAGAAGACAAATCGCCTCGATTTGGGAATTAACATTGATGACAGAAGACCAATTTCTCCTATACATTTTTGACCTCGAATTAAAAGCTGGGTGTCGTCTTGGCGCAAATGAAACGTGCGCCTTTGAAAATCCATATGCAAAGGGTCTGATTCTCACAGGAGAAAGCCTGACAGATCGAAGTCACTCCTCTATCATGTTCTCCTCACTCGACAGATATTGTCTCGTTGGAGGTAACATCCAAATGACCGAAGCGTCGAAACAGGACATCGGTTTGATTATCGATCATATTGCTCACTCGTTTCGCTTTTCAATCGAAACGGTTCCATCCCCTGTTGAAATCGCTCAATTGATTGAAAAGGCTGGCATCCAACCAAAAGTAGAAGACCGTGCCGTGATCAGTGCGCCTTAGTGTGAATTAGTGGTTAACCCCGATCAGCAACTGTTGCATATAGTCAGGGAGATCGAGATCGACAGTGACGGGCCGTCCAAACATTGGATGACGGAAGATGGACTCCCTTGAGTGCGTTCATTTTTTGGCAGGTTTGCAGAATTGTTCGACCCAGCGGTTGGCGAGCTGACAGCTTTCGCGGGTGGCGTCCGGCTGATCGTCTGGAAAGGCAGAAAGCCAGAGCGCGCGGTTTTCGAGAAAGGCATTTGTCCAGTCCA
>DYRE01000552.1 GCA_020718965.1 Desulfomonile tiedjei | reverse complement strand
GTCGCTCGTCTTTAACTGTTGGATAAACTGGTTAAGTTTTTTGTATTAATCTCCATTATGAACTAATCGCTAGCTTCCGTGATATTTACCATTACCAGTGCAAAATGAACAGAAAGCCAGTTTCTTTCTGCAAAACTAGTAAAAACTATGGCAATGCAGAATTCCACAAATAAATTTTCCGGGGAGAAACTCCGGACCAAGGCTCCAGGAGAATGCCGCGTTGAGGAGAGGGGATGGGAAGCGCGATGGAGGGAAAGGAGGAGAAGGGAGAGCGGAAGGGAATGGGTGAGTGGAGAGCGGATGAGAAGGGATGGGAGAGGGATGGAAGGGTTGGAAGGGGAAGGAAAGGGGAAGGGGCTGGATGGGAAGGAGGAGGCGAGAGGGACGAAGAAGCGAAGGAAATGAAGGAAATATGGGTTTTAAGGCTATAGCCCCCAATTTTCTAATGCTGACGCGGCCATTGGTCTTATATGGGAACTGTCTATGATTGAAAATCACGAATTTTCGCCTCAAATTGCAGATTTTCCCAATACTACAATTCTAGGAAGTCACAACAAGAGCTACACGTGGCCAGTATAGTTTACTGCGGTGTCTTGTTGTCACAGCATTCCTGCGTAAAACATATCGGGGAGGCACTTTTGCCTTCCAGCATATAGCGCCCACAATCCTTCCGGCTACTGCAGTGGGAGACGCAGTCGTCAGACCTCATCAGTCCAGATCTCTGGCTAGCGAATAGTCCAGACCTGAACCATGTCGACTATAGTAGACCTAGAGAGTCATACAGCAGCGACTCTGCGACTGTTATATGAACAACGTCGAAGATCTGAAGCAACACCTCATTGAGGTCTGGCACGGTCTGCCCAAGACCATCGTTGATTCCGCTGTTACTGAGTGAAGAAGGCGACTGAGCTAGAGCCCGTGTTTGTGCACAGGGACAACACTGAACACTCATTGTGATTCTGTGTGACGCAAACTTGGATTGAACGAGGCAAACTGTGAATAAAATGCTGATTAACTTGGTTTGTTCGCAATATAAAGTAAAATACGGCTGAATTCGTGAATCTTCTGTGTATTTCAAGCTAGTGGTGATGCAGCAACATAGGCGAGGTGTAAATATGAAACCTTACATTCGACAGCCAATGGTCATAGTAATATTTCTACCACAAACTCGCATTTTTTTCGAAAACGCGGCTGCCGATTTCGGCGTGCAGTACGTCAAAAGATGTGGT
>DYRE01000147.1 GCA_020718965.1 Desulfomonile tiedjei | reverse complement strand
AGGGGTTATAGCCGACCACTTTGGTGTTCCCGCAGCGTTGAAATCAATAATGCTGCTACCGGTAGCGGGGCTTCTAATCAGTTGCTTCATCAGTTATCCGCCCGGACCCAGCAAATCGTCAGAGGCAACACAGTTCGATCGTGAAGCTCGAGCGTAATAGTGCAGCCACCAGAAATATATGTTCAAATGAGAATCGGTATAAACTATTTGTCAGCCAGGCTTAATAGACTTATTCCCTGGATTATAATCCTTCTTTTAGTTACTAATGCGCCACTGGAATCTCTGAGTAGTCTCGCCAACGGATCGGATTGGTTTTTGCCAAAAACCGGAATCTTTAATTCCCGTTTTAGAGAACTTCTGCCAGACATTGGGCTTCCGGACATCGGTCGAGTCCAGATTAAACCCTCAGGGAAATTTGGTTACCGTAGAGTCGGCTGGAAAGCCGAAATTCCAATCCCTTACACTTTTATTTTTAATGACTCAGACAACATGACAGGGGGGTATTTCCCCATAAAACTAAATGAAGTTGACCTCTGGGTAGCCGAAGCAGCCCTTCAGGCCAAGTTTGGGAACGGTTGTTCGATATTTGCGTCAATTTCAGGAAACATCCTCCAGAGCGCTCTAAACAAATGGCTTCCCGATACTCGCGAAGAAGCGGAGCGCCTCTTGTGGAAACAGCGTGAATTTATCTGGATGGAAGCCGAATTCGGCTGGCTTCAGCCAGTGTTGGGCCCGGTTTGTATGGAAGCGGGTTTAAGGTATGACGATTTCCGACTGGTATTCAAAGAACCTCATGAGATTAAAGTTTCAGGCGGATCGAAAGCTGTGTTTCTAAATCTAAAAGCACATGAGGCCCAAAGCAAGATCTGGATTCCTTATATAGGATTTGGATTCGACGGTGCTTTCTTTAAGGCTTTTGCAATTGGTAGCGTATTTGCTCCTTCAAGTATCCGGATCGAAACTAGAATATCCGCGAACTCTTCTCAATTATCGAGTGTGTCCTGTTACACGATCCTTACTTCGGATGAACCCGCCACATATTTTGAGTTGAATGCGCAGTATCTCATGAATTGGTTACCCTTGTTTAACCTGAGTCTTTGGGGAAAATCCGGTTGGGTTCAGGTGTCAGGCAGCGGTCGCATACAAAACGACTGTTCAGCATCCCCAGGGGTTTCAGCCAAACCATTTGAGGAGATCAGTCTGAATGTTTCCCGACAAGATATGGCCGCTGGACTTTCCCTGAACATAGTTTTCTAATTTACTGATAACTTTAGTTACGCTGAACTACTCAACTCTGTTCTTTCCGTTTTGGATAGTGATTGAGAATCAATCAATGACTGCGTATAGTAGAGACTATAAATTGAGAAGCCACTAACCCCAAGAGGGAGAAATTTAAAAATGAAATTAACCGAGACTCTATTGGAAATCAGAGATGGAATCGCCACTGTAACCCTGAATCGCCCTGATCACATGAATGCGTTTACTCCGACTATGGGCAAGGAACTGGAAATGATCTTTGATGAGGCTGACAGGGACGACTCAATCCGGGTGGTAGTTGTCACCGGCGCCGGCAAGGCTTTCTGCGCCGGGGCGGACCTCTCGTATGGGGTTCAAACCTTTGACGTGTCCAGAAGGGAGGGCCGCGACATTCCAATGGAAGAACATAGAGATGAGGGAGGGAAAGTAGCCCTGGCAATCTGGAAATGTCGTAAGCCCGTGATAGGAGCTATAAATGGTCATGCAGTAGGAGTCGGAATAACCATGACACTTCCCATGGATATCCGCATTGTAGCAGCGGAGGCAAAGATAGGATTCGTATTCACGCGACGAGGCGTTGTGCTTGAAGCATGTTCGTCATGGTTTTTGCCCCGGTTGATAGGAATGTCCAAGGCGGCGGAACTTGTGTATACGGGAAGAGTCTTTCATGCTTCCGATGAAGCCGGTTCGGGGCTATTTAGCTATGTGCTGGACAAAGGGGCTGTGGTGTCCAAAGCATTAGCCATCGCCGAAGAAATTGCCAGGAACACTTCAGCGGTCTCTGTCGCTTTGAGCAAAGGTCTTCTTTCCCGGGGGCTTACTGAAAATGATCCGGAAACAGTTCATTTAATAGACTCCCGATGTTTCTACTGGTGTGGTTTCCAGAAAGACGCTTTTGAAGGCGTCATGAGTTTTCTTGAAAAAAGACAGCCCCGTTTTACAATGAGTCCAACGGCGGATATGCCTTCTTTTTATCCCTGGTGGACAAGCGACAAGGAATCGGTGTGACCTTCATCGAATAAACTGAGCGATAGGTCTATTGAAACATGGTGATTTTTCAGGTGATGAAATATTGCTGCGCGAGATCATTCAGGTTCGTCAATGAAATGGTCAAGTTGATCTTGAGTTGTGTACCATACATCCCCTTCATCAGTCTCTATTTTCAGTAACTCACCTTCTTTGCCAAGCAGCTTCACCCGTTGAGCAGACAGAAGTTCTAGCGAACCCGATTTTATCAAATCAGGAAGTAACGATTGTCGCTTTTCAGGGCTGTAATCTTTATGCTCCTGGTTAATCTCATTAAAGGTTTCGACACTTGGGAAAACGATTGCTTTGTCCCGGGCTTGATACACTTCCATTTCAGGATTGCTGTCATAGTCGATCAGCATCCAGGATATGATAAAAATGCTGGTAATTAAAATAAATACTGCAACCAGTGGTATCAGTCTGTTAGGATTCATGGTCAGTTCCTTTGACAAAATTCTGTCGAATTTGTATCACAATTGCGGACGTTGACAATTCTCAACTATTTCCACGGCGGTCAACAAGAGTTTACTAAAAGTCCCGATTTCATGGACAAGTCATATTCTAATTAGTTTTGACAGCTTGTCAAATGAGGCCGGCTTCTCAATTCGAGGCTCAAAGTCAGCAAAGTAAGACTTTCCATCACGCGCGTCGTAAACAACATAAGGAGGATCTTCCAATGAATTATCAAACCATTCTAGTCGAGAAAACCAAGAGCTACGTAGGAGCCATAACTCTGAATCGACCAGACCAACTTAACACCTTCAGTAGCAGGATGGCTTATGAGCTGGACGAAGCGTTGCTGAACCTGGACAAAGACAATGAGGTTAGGGCAATCCTGATCAAGGGAGCGGGTCGCGGTTTCAGCGCTGGGATAGATGTTAACGAGATGTCTGGAAAATCCCCGACGGAGCATCGTGATTGGGTTCATAGCATGGAAAAGCCTTTGATCACATTAACGGAGCTGAGTAAGCCGGTTGTGGCGCAAGTTCATGGGCCGGCGGTCGCGAATGGAACTGGGTTGGTTGCCGCCGCAGACCTTGCAATTGCTTCTGATGACGCTCGCTTCGGATTGACCGCAATAAAAATAGGACTATCGTGCCTGGGGCCAATTATTCCCGTCATGCGCCTGGTCGGACGTAAGCAGGCACTGGAACTCTTGCTGGGCGGGGATTTGATAGGGGCTCAGGATGCTCTGCGAATGGGTTTGATAAATAAAGTCGTACCCAGGGATGAGCTGGAAAAAGAATCATGGCGAATGGTAGAGGGGTTGGCGTGCAAAAGCCCATGCGCCATGCAAATTAGCAAGAGATCCTTTTACGCCGCTGCGGAAATGGATTATCGACAGGCCTTCGAATATATGAACGAAGCGTTTGCAAGACTCTGTTCCACTGAGGATGCGAAGGAAGGGGTGAACGCGTTCTTGGAAAAAAGAAAACCTACATGGAAAGGTTGTTGACGAAACTTGAGTAAGAAGTTTTTACTCAACGAAACAAGCGCCACATTTTTTTTGACCTCAACACTCTATTCATTTAAATTGTATAAAAGTTACTAATGAAAGGAAATTGAAATGAAAAAGCACCCTTTTTTGTCTGTAGTGGTTGCGTTGATTTTTTTGGGTTTGCCTTTTGCTCAATCTTTTGGACAGGGACCCGCAATTTCCGCCGACGCTGCGCTAAAGGCCTTGAAAGAAGGCAACCAGCGATACGTAGAAGCTAAGCAGACTCATCCAAATGCGGGCAAGGATCGAAGAACAGCGACTACTGTTAATGGCCAGGCCCCCTTTGCAAGTATACTGTCGTGTTCGGATTCGAGAGTTCCGGTAGAGATAATTTTTGATCAGGGCATAGGAGATTTATTCGTTGTTAGGGTAGCGGGAAACCAGGCTAATGTAATTGAGACTGCGTCCCTCGAATTTGGGACAGCTCACCTGGGGACACCTCTTATCCTGGTGATGGGCCACACCCATTGCGGGGCTGTAGTCGCCGCCATTCAAACCGTTGAAAACAAAGCAGACGCGCCAGCCCTTCTTAAAAGTATTGTTCCTGCTGTCACCCAAGCGAAAAAAAATGAGCCCGGTTCTTCTGGAGAGGGCTTAGTTAAGGCTGCTACTGAAGCCAATGTGTGGCAGGCCATAGCGGATCTTTTTAAATCCAGCCCTACTATTTCAGAGAAAGTAAAGGCCGGCAAGTTGAAAATTCAGGGCGCAGTGTACAACATTGAAACGGGTAAGGTGAACTGGATGGGGCCACACCCGAAACAGGATGAACTACTGTCATCAAAATGAACCGATAAAAGCGTGAAAAGCTTCTGAGTAATTTTATCCGTACTATGTGATTCACCCATCAGTTAAATCGCTGAAGCAGGGCCTCCAGGTAACGCGATTTTAACTGAGTGTTGGCGAGGACCCTCTTCACCGGATCTAGTCTGAGAATAGCTCCAAAAAATGCGGCCAACGCTCTGTGGCTCAGCATGGTCTGATTGTCGAATATAAGGTTTTGGAGGGTTCCTCTTTCTATCGCCATCATTACGGTGCGATGAGTGGTGTCAACAGGCGTGATGACTCTGTTGGGCCTCGATTTCAGACGCAACGCCTCCATTGGACAGTTATTGACACAGACCCCACATCCCAAACACATCTTTTCATCCAACCGGGGTCGGTTTGGGTCTTCTCTATTCTTGTCATCATCACATTCCATGATCAAAGCGTCAACCGGACAAAGCTCAGAACATTTTCCGCATCCGATACATCTGTCCTCTATAACTTCGACGATGAAATTTGAGTGAATCGGACGAACCAGCCCGAATTTCTGAATGGCAAGCAGCGCTTCACAGCAACACCCGCAGCAGTTGCAGATAAAGTTCACATTTCGGCGAACATTCTCGCCAAACTGAACCAGATTGTTTGAATAAGCGAAGCTGAGAAGATCGAGACATTCAGAACTTTCTACGGATCGCGCATGGCCATGCCTGACTAGCGAAGCGGCGGAAGTGTTGAAAGTCATGCATATGTCAAGCGGCGCCTGACACGCCCTGCCCATGTGAGACATTTTGTGTCTGCAGTAGCATAAACTGACGCCGATGTGGCTGGCGGTCCGTATTACCTCTGATGCGCGTTCGTAGTCCAGAACTTGTAGCCCATTTTCGTCCGGGATCGCTTGTTCCTGGACAAAAACCCGACCAAGAGGAGTTTCCCCGTCAAGTATAAGCGCCCTGATGAAGTCCTCTTCAGTGTTGATGTACTGATAAAACAATTCGCTCAAAACCTTTTGGTTCAGGTCGTTACGCAACCTCATCATTGAAAATTCAAAAAAACCGGCCATTGGGGGAGGCAGACAATAGATGTACTCGCCGTTTTTTTCTATATCAACAAGAATGGCCCTACCTGCAAGTTCATCAAGAATTTTTCTGGCGGACTTGACGTCCATCCTCCACGCTGAAGC
>DYRE01000551.1 GCA_020718965.1 Desulfomonile tiedjei | reverse complement strand
TAACCGACTTTTTTCATGAGAGGTATGGTAAAAGTTCCTGTTGTCACTACGTTAGCGATGCTTGAGCCGGAAATCATTCCAGTTAGCCCACTTCCGAGAACAGCCGCCTTTGCGGGACCTCCCCGGAACCTGCCGAGGAGCGACAGGGCCACAGAGATGAAGTAAGCTCCGGCCCCGGCCTTTTCAAGCATGGCGCCGAAAAGAACAAACAAAAAAACAATATTGGCGGACACGTCCAGAGGTATACCGTATATTCCCTCGGTAGACATTGTCATCTGACCGAGAAGACGATTCAGTGAGACTCCTTTGAAGGCAAGGAAATCAGGAAGATGACTCCCATAGAGAGCATAGACGATGAAGAAGATAGATATTGCGGGAAGCGCCGGGCCTATGGCCCTTCTTCCAGCCTCGAGGAGAAGGATCAACAATATCATTCCGAATAAAACGTCTCTCTCTATAGGGACGCCCTGGCGTGAGCTGATTCCGTTGTAATCCATCAAGATGTATATGGCTGACACACACGCTATACCGGCTATGACCGCCCGAACAAATCGACGAAGCTCGGGTCGCGTTTGAAACATTTCCCCTGCTCGTCGTTTCCTGAACGGATAGGCGATAAATACTATAAGCATTGCAAAACCAAGGTGAATAGCCCGGATAGCGAGACTGTCAAGAATGAGCCAGCTTGCGATGGAGAGTTGAAAGATAGACCAGCATAAGGCGATCACTCCGATGACTGAACCATAACTCTCCCTTTGGAAGGAAAATTGTGAGGGATAGGGACCTATTGGTTTCGCAATTTTGGGAGGCTCTGCTTTAGATTGAATTTTCTGTTGCGCCATGACTAGGGTGTTATCTTCCCTCTATAGAAGCGTCCAGCCCAACTTCCTTGTAATACTTGAGCGCTCCGGGATGTAACGGAAGAGGTAATCCTTTAACCATTTCTTCTTTTTTCAGATCAGCAAACGAAGGGTGAAGGTTCCGGAATGTCTCAAAGTTTTCGAACACTTCTTTTGTAATGCTATACACGATTGTGTCCGGCATATTTTCGGTTGTGAGTAAACAGGCTTTCACACCAAATGTTGGGACATCTTCTGCGTTATCAAATCCAGGATAGAGACTGACCGGTATGAATGTTTTTGTGTAAAAGGGGTTTTTCGAAAGAAGCGTTTCTACCTCGGGAAATGGGATGAATCGAACTTTAGTTCCACCGGCGCCAGCCTCTTTCATAGAG
>DYRE01000550.1 GCA_020718965.1 Desulfomonile tiedjei | reverse complement strand
TTAACCGGCCTAAATCGTGAAGAAGTTCTAAATAACTTCGAAACGGTTTTCCGTTTTGTACATCCGGACGATCTGGCTGGATTTATTAGCCTGAATGAATCTGTTTCAAAGGCCCTCATTCCCTTCAGGTGGGAAGGCCGAGCCATAATCAACGGGGAGACACGCTGGACGCTCATTGAATCCAGTCCCACACAAATGGATAATGGTGATGTGGTTTGGACCGGATATCTCACCGAAATTACTGACCTCAAACGAGCGGAAGAAGATCTAAAAGAGAGTGAAGAGCGTTTCCGCCTCATGTTTGAGAAAAACGAAGCGATAATGCTGCTGGTTGAGCCGGATTCGGGGGCTATTGTGGACGCCAATGACGCTGCGGCCGGTTACTATGGTTACCGGCGCGAAACGCTTGGAGAGATGAGCATAACAGATATAAACTGTCTTCCTCCAGAAGAGATCTCCATCGAAATACAGCGAGCTAAACATGAAGAGCGAAACTATTTTGTTTTTCCACACCGGCTCTCAAATGGCGAAACCCGAACGGTAGAGGTTTATTCATCCCCAATCTACCTTAAAGGCCGGACAACGTTGTTCTCTATCGTGCACGACGTAACGCAACGGAATTTAGCTGAAAAATTGTTAAGTGAAAGCCGGGATCAACTCGCTCTAGCTATTGAAGGCTCGGGGGCAGGCTTATGGGACTGGAGAGTACAAACCGGGGAAACGATTTTCAATGAGCGTTGGGCGCAGATTCTTGGCTATACTTTAAATGAATTGGCGCCTACGGACATCAACACTTGGCTGAATCTTGCCCATCCTGAGGATTTGAAGAAATCGGACGAATTGCTTCAAAGACACTTTGCAGGCGAAATTTCAAATTATGAGTTTGAATCAAGAATGAAGCATAAAGACGGGCATTGGGTATGGGTGCTTGATCGAGGCAGAGTTACACAATGGGATCGAGAAGGAAAACCGATTCGCATGACAGGAACACACCTCGACATCACGGATCAAAAACGGGTGGAAGATAATCTGGCCAATGCCCTGGATGTCATTAGAACCCAGAAACTGGATATAGAGAAGGCTTTAGATCTTTTAGGCACTGAGCTTTCGGACAGCGAGAGGCGTTTCAAAACTCTGTTTGAGGCGGCTCAGGATTTCATCTTCATCAAGGACAGAGACCTTCGATACATAGATGTCAACCCTGCAGCCCTCGAACTCCTGGGAATCGCCTCTGT
>DYRE01000146.1 GCA_020718965.1 Desulfomonile tiedjei | reverse complement strand
CGATACGCCTGTTAAAGTTTTTTGTTTTTTTCTCTAGTAAATCATTGTCTGAGGGAATTATACCTAATCCATCGTTTGGTAAGGCTTCAACAAGTTTGAATTTTTCATTAGCAATATTTTCCAATGATCCAAGCCCTTCCAGATGGGCCAACCCAACAGAAGTGATCACGGCGATATCAGGGGAGGCGGCTTTTGCCAACAGGTCCATTTCACCAGGTTGATTTATGCCGGCTTCCACAATTGCAAACCTGTCCTGAGCTTTTATGTCCAAAACAGTCATGGGTAATCCAATGAGATTGTTAAGATTACCCTGGGTTTTTTTGAATGGAAGGCTGTCGCCTATTATTGATCCGATCATTTCTTTCACGGTAGTTTTGCCGGAGGAGCCTGTAATTGCGACCAATGGGACAGGAAATATTTTACGGTGGGCTGATGCAAGGTCAGTCAAAGCTCGGAGGGTGTTCTGAACTTCAATCAGAACAAGCTTGGAAAGGTGAAAAGGAATTTCAAGACGAATATCGCAATTGATCAGGCTACCCCCAGCCCCGGCGTTTAACGCCGGAATCACAAAACTGTGGCCATAAAAATTCTCCCCGTTCAATGGAACAAAGAGATCATTAGTTTTTAACTCTCTGGAATCTGTACAAATTCCTCCAAAATAGCTTTCGATATTACCCTGACGCAAACGGCCGGACGTAGCTTTTAAAATGTCTCGAACTCTGTATGGCCCAGCGGTGGATCTCATCTCTTAAGCTCCAGGCGCCATTATTACGGCATTTGAATAAGCGCTTCCCGGCAAGCCAGGTTTAAGACTGCTTATTATTTCCAAAGCAACTAACCGATCATCGAAAGGATAGCGGACCCCTTGTATTTCCTGATAGGTTTCGTGACCTTTGCCCGCCAACAAAAGGGTGTCTTTAGGCTGTAACCTCTCGATAATCCATTTGATAGCCTGTCTTCGGTCAGGAATCACCACATAGGATTTCTCTGAAATCCCATAATGCGGCGAATCGTGAGAAATCTTCTTAAATCCTGATTCTATGACACCAACTTCAATTTGTTCGATGATAGTCAGTGGATCCTCACTTCTGGGGTTGTCGCTCGTGATAACCAGAAAATCACTTCCTGTGGCCGCCTCTAGTCCCATTATGGGGCGCTTGGTCCGGTCTCTGTCTCCCCCACAACCCATGAGAGTAATCAAACGATCACCTGAAATCTCCCGAAGAGCCTGCAAAACGTTCTTGATAGCATTTGGTGTGTGAGCGTAGTCGACGAACAGTGATCCAACATGAGATTCAACCCTCTGCAATCTACCTGGAACTGTTTTCAGGGATTTAATTCCCTTTACGATCGACTCTGGGGGAACATTTAATTTGACGCTAACGCTGACAGCCGCCAGGATGTTCGATAGATTGAAACTGCCGGCCAATTCGGATTCTATTGATAATTCGCCTTGTGGAATATGAACATTTGCTTTAATCCCACTGATGGAGATTTCCTTACTCAAAGGATGGATGTCGGCCTGATGGTTAAACCCATAAGTAATTTTCTGAACGCCGACTGTCTCTTTCTCCAACATTGATCCATAAGAATCGTCCAGATTTATTATGGCGCAGGGCATTAATTTGTTCGAAGAAGGCAACAACTCGTCAAAAAGTATTTTCTTTGCCTTATAATAGGACGCCATGTCTTGATGGAAATCCAGATGATCGTGCGTGAGATTGGTGAACATTCCCACATCAAAGGCGCATCCATCCAAACGTCTCATAAAAAGACCATGCGATGAAACTTCCATAAGAACATGCGTAACGCCTGAAAGCCTCATCTCAGATAGCATTTTCTGTATATCTGAGGCCTCTGGGGTAGTATTGGAAGCAGGCGTTTCGAATCCGGGCCATCTGTGGGAAATAGTTCCAATAATCCCCGGAACAAAATCAGCCGACTTTAATATTGATTCCAACAAAAAAGTCGTAGTGGTTTTACCATTTGTCCCGGTGATTCCTATTAAGACCATTTGCTGCGACGGATGGCCGTAAGCGAGATCTGCAACAGGACCAAGGGCTTTTCTGGAATTAGTCACACGAACCCAGGCGGTCCTATCCAGGTCAAAGTCTACAGGTGGATTTCTTTCGGCGATTATTACTGAAGCTCCAGATTCAGAGGCTTTGTACACGAAGTCGTAACCGTCTGTTTTGTCACCTTTTATTGCAACGAACAAAGAGTTTCTTCTAACCTGACGGCTGTCGTACGTAACTCCTTCAATGCAGGCTTTCGGGTTTCCCCAGACCTCCTGAGTGTCGAGACATTTTATGATATCGGTAAGGCCCAGACTCAATATACGCCTCCGGAACAGGAAACCTTTATTGCCCCGCCTTCCCTAATTATGTCTCCTGGCTTGGGAATTTGGCGTGCGACGTGACCAACTCCATCAATGGACAGGTCACATTTGATTTTGCCGCAAATGTCCACAACCTGCCTGAGATCTGATCCTTTCAAATCTGGCATGATCCATTCACCTATCATTTTTCCAGCTATAGGCTCTGAATTTTGCAAAAGTTTTGAGACAGGTGTTTGGACTCCCTGCTTACTATTTACCAACTGGCCATTTGGGCACGGAGCATTGCCAGATAAGGCCAGAATGCCTTCCGCAATTTTTTTGAAGACCGGCGCCGCTACTTTTCCTCCTGTTCGATCATTTCCCGCAGCAGGCTCATCTATTATGACAAGAATCACTATTCTAGGCTTGGTACTCATTATAGCGCCCACAAAGGACATCAGAAATCTTTCCTTCGAATAACCCCCGGAAGAATCAGCTTTTTGAGCGGTCCCGGTTTTTCCAATTATGTCAACTCCAGGAATGGCTGCGGCCTTTGCAGTTCCCTGAGTAACGGTTTTTCGCAGAATATCCACTAGAGCGGCCGATGACTCTTCAGTTATCGTTCTTCTCAGAAGTAACGGCGGATTTTCAAAAACCTTCTCTCCGGAGGCATTCGTGATCTTTGTCAATAGCCTGGGTTTGTATAGTTTTCCACCGTTAACGGCAGCGGCGAATCCCAGAGCGAGTTGGATGGGATTCACGCTTATACCTTGTCCGAAGGCGATATTAGCTTTGGTCAGAACAGACCACCGATTGGGAGCGGGGAGCAACCCTGGTCTTTCTCCCGGGAGGTCAATGTGGGTTAGCGTACCAAATCCAAAATTTTTCAACATGTGATAGTATTCATTTTTGGTGAGTTTTTCAGAAACCTTGACTGCCCCTATATTGCTAGAATTAATAAGTATTTCGTCAAAAGTGAGATTTTTGTGGGGGCTGACGTCATGAATTTCGTGGCCATTGTAGCGATACAATCCATTATTGACGAAAAAGGATTCTGACCTGTCCACCTTTCCCAGGTCCAAAGCCGTCGCCGCAAGGAAAACCTTGAAAGTGGAACCGGGCTCAAATGTATCCGCTACAGCTCTGTTCCTTCTTGAACTCGCAGCCGAATGTTCAAAGACGTTAAGGTTATAAGTTGGGCGGACCGCCAGGGCCAGAATTTCACCAGAATCGGCGTCAACGGCCAGCACTGTCCCGCTCTTGGCCCGTTCCCGATTAACCGCTTCCTCAAGCTCTCTTTCGGCTATAAACTGAATGTTTCTGTCAAGCGTTATATGGATATCGTTGCGCTTGGCTGTTTGGTCCGATGTAGTGAAGATTATGGGACGCCCTAAATTGTCTTTTTGAGCCGCAACGGGAATTGGATCAGTTTTAAGCAATTTGTCGTAAAAGAGTTCCAGACCCTCCAGCCCCTTAGAATCAATTCCGGCAAACCCAATGGTATGGGCGGCAAGGTTTTTTAGAGGATAAAATCTTTGATATTCTGGATCGGTATATATTCCTGGCAGGTTGCTTTTCCGAATTTTTTCAGCGGTAAAAGGGGATACACGTCTCTTGATCCAGACAAAGGGTTTGTCTTCTTCAATTTTGCTGAGGATCTCTTTCTTATCCATGTCGAGGATTTTCGAAAGGCTGTCCGCAATTTTGATTCTTTGTGTTTTACCCGCTAGTTTTCTAGGTCGGGCATAAACAGAGTCTACCTCTAAACTGGCTGCCAACTGTTCGCCGGTTCTGTCGAGGATAAAACCTCTTCTAGCCTCCAGATGGATGTTCATAGCTCTCTGTTTTTCAGCTTTTTTCTTGAGACTCCCGGAGTTAACGACCTGGAGCTGATAAGCGCGTGCAATCAGAAAAATCGCGGCGACACCAAAAACCATTGCCACGATAGCTATTCGGACAACCATCCAGTTTATAGATAGTTTATTTCGGAACATGAATTATCCTACCGACCGAGGGCAACCGTAACCCTTGTTTCTTAGCCATTTTTTCCAACTCGGCTGGAGACTCGAGTGAAGACAATTCCAGGCTAAGTTCACGTACGCGATCTTTAAGTTCTTTATTCTTGGTTTGCAGGTTAGAGATTTCATAGCCCAACTGAACCTGGTCCATCCTTGTCCAAACATTGAATAATCCTGTCAAAAGTAAAACCAGCAGGGCAAGGACCACACAATACGGAGCCAAAACTCTCAACTTTGAAGGAGCCAAAGTTTCTTGAGCCTGGGAATCCGGCACGGTGTTTGATGCGCTTTCCGCGCTCGATCCTGCGGCCAGTTTTTTCCATTTGGATGCATTCATTTTTCAATGATTCACAAAAACTCTATTACTCGTAATTTGGCGGATCTCGATCTAGGGTTCAAATTTATCTCTTCAAAAGAGGCTCGCAAAGGCCGAGGAGTCAAGATTCGCCATTTGACCTTGTCTCTAGCCAGTTCTTTGAATGCCAGTTTAACCATTCGATCTTCGAGTGAATGGTACGAAACAATACACAATCGACCCTGCTGTTTTAAAAGAGTCGGCAATTGTTCCAGTCCTTTTTTCAAATTACCAAGCTCATCGTTCACCGCTATTCGTAATGCCTGAAAAACCCTGGTCGCAGGATGAATCCTGCCTTTTTTTCGACCTAGGGCTCTCATAACGACTTCCGCAAGGTCCTCGGTACTTCTAAGAGTCCCTTTTTTGAGGCTCTGCTTCAACCATTGGGCTATTTTCCTCGCTCTGGGTTCCTCGCCGTATTCTGAAATTATTCTGCGAAGCTCGGCTTCAGAGACATTCTTTAGCAGATCCTCGGCCGATTCTTCGGTAGATCTGTCGAATCGCATATCAAGCGGGCCAACAGATCTAAAACTGAAACCCCTGTCAGGGTTCTCAAGCTGATCTGAACTCAACCCTAAATCCAGAACTATTCCGTCCAGTTGACCAATTCCTATGGAGTCTAATGTTGATAGAGCTTCATGGTAACCGGCGTGCCGGCATCTGAACCTTTCCCCATAATGCTCTAATCTTTTTGTAACTATATGAATTGATTCCTGATCGATATCAAATCCAAATAAAATTCCATCGGGATTTGCGGCCTCAAGTATGGCTTCCGCATAACCACCAGCTCCCAGGCAGCCGTCCATATAGACTCCCCCGGAGTGAGGAGCCAGGTAATCCAAAACTTCTTTTAACAGAACCGGCTGATGCAAAACTTTTCTCCGACATCCATGGTCCTCAGGATTGAAGCTTCGTCAATAAATGATCTGATTCTATGGACACCATGGAAACTTTCTATGTTTATAGGATAATCAGTTGATCTTATTAAGTTAACAAAAAGATTTATCTATGCCTGCCAACATAGTAAAAAATAGTGCGCCTTAAAAAAAGATTATAAA
>DYRE01000549.1 GCA_020718965.1 Desulfomonile tiedjei | reverse complement strand
TGCGCACGGCGCATCCTACCAAAAACGGTATTTTAGTATTTTCCAAGTCCCTTAGAGGTGAAAAGCTTATCTGGACAGACATAATCTCAGAGGAACGCCTTGGCAACACTTATTTCTGCAACTCAGGCATGATGTTTTATACCGCACGCACTTGGGGAATCTGTTTCACCTGATGGATCAAAATCTTTTTCGTACCAAATCGAACCGATTATTTCCGGAATTTCTGGTGCCTGTGCAGTGCATGGGAACCAGAAAACGCAGAAAAAAACTCATAGAATGGGCGCAAACTATCAGGGTATTCATTCAATTGAAACGGGAAAAGATCGAGAAAAAAAGATCATCCCAAAGCTCCCGCCGAAATGACTGTAACCGATTCCATTTCTAACGACTACCCAAGCATAGTAGCGTTCAAGGTCATGATATGGGCCAAATTCGTCGCTGACAAAGCCACACCCCCAGAGGATTCTACCGGTATATCAGAATCATGGCGTTTTCAGCCATAGGGTTTCAATCACCGCCGAGCCACCAACCCAGAAAAAATCCGGCCAGGACACGGGAAAAACAACTTCTGGGAGGCGGCCTTTTGGGAAAAGATTTGCTGGCCAATAAACCCGTCTGATGCGTCATCAACTGCCCTGTAAGCTCCGTCCAGACTTGAAACGCCTGGACTTCCAGATCAATATCCAGGCTCATGGATAAATCTATCTTCGTTCCCCCATATCTGGCCACAGCTTGTTCAGGGGCAAGAATAACCAGGCGCAGTTGCTCAAAGAGATCAACAAGCTCCTGCATGGGCTTCTTGATGATGGCGTCAACAAATATCTTGCCTGATTCAATTTCTTCCGCCCACGGGCGGCAGAGGAAAATGCCGGTGTCGTCAATGTATTTGGCAATGGCCAGATCAAGCGATGAAACCATTTGCAATGCATATTCATTGGAGACGACACAATCAGAGGCCATGACCTTCAGGCCCAGTTGATTGACGGCGGCAGCGACATTCTCAATATTCCGGTTCATGGGGCCAAAACACTCTGATTCCAAATTACTCAGAGAGATAAAGGGCAAGCCGGTTAATGGATAATTTGCACACAGGGCTTCCCATAATCGGGATATGGGAGAATCAAGCGCCGCAGCGACAACCGGAAAATGGGGAGGCATGGTGTATGTTTCAGACATGATTGTCTTTCCTCCAGACCGGCTTGAGTTCCACAAAGACCCGCTCATTGGGATCACGCC
>DYRE01000548.1 GCA_020718965.1 Desulfomonile tiedjei | reverse complement strand
TCTCCGGTGAATTCATCTATCGTCCCGCTGTAATGCAGGATAATGTCGGTCATGGTTTCCAGATAGCGATTTAACAGGAGGAGGAGTCTGTTCGAATCCATGGATTCCGTGATCCTGGTAAAGCCTCTGAGGTCCGAGACTAGTATAGTGATCTCGCGCAATTCACCACCAAGATTTATCCCGCCTGGGGACTCAAGGATTTCACTTACAATTTCATCGCTCAAGTATGAGCCGAAAGTTTCAAGGACGAAAGCCTTCCTTGCCCTTTCCTGTTCAAGCTTTTGTTCGGCCAGCCTGCGAGTGGTGATGTCAATAACAATTCCTTCGTAGTGGGTAATCGCTTTGTTTTCGTTTCGGACAATCCACATTCGCTGGTCAATCCAGCGTGTTTCGCCTGAACCGGTAATAATCCTGTATTCGAGGCTGAAACCTTCCAGAATTGACTCAGATCCAGATTCATGCCGTAACTTTTCCACGACGGTTTCTTTGTCTTCAGGATGAACTATTTCAAATAAATTCATACGACCTGACAAAAAATCAACAGAAGAGTAACCCAGTTGATTCACATTCTCAGAAACGAACTCCACTGGCCATCCAGGTTCCATCCGGAATCTGAAGGCTATGGATGGACTCCTTCTGACTATCTGTTCCAGTATCCCGACAGGTTTGGTTATTAGCCTTACAAACAGGGCGGCCACGACGGCGGCGATAATTATTGCAGCAAGGACAGTTATTCCTACAGCCAACATCATGGTGTGGAATGAACCCTTTATCTTTGCGTCTATCGACTCCTGCCGAATCTTTATGCTTTCCCTGGCGCTCTCCACGCTATTCGAAACCTTTGTGAACGCAATCCTGAAGAAATTATGGAAGGTCTCTCTTTGCTTGTCTATCTGCTTCAGCTTTGTTTCGTCAAGTGGGCTTGTCGAAAGGATCTGGTCGCGTGTCTTGTCAAGTTTCTTCAGTTTTTCAAAATTTATGGAAAATCTTTCCAGTATATCATCCACCCTCCCAATAATATTGCTGATTTCAGGTATGGAAATGGACCTTTCCGCCTGCTGCGCCATGCGTCTGGTTAGGGCCAGTCTGTAGTCAATGTCCCAGGCTGATTGCAAGTCGGCATAGTTCAGGTAACTGGCGAAAGCCCCGTCAAGCAGCAGCATGTTTGACCCTATGTCATAAGCCGTCCCGGTGTGTCTGGCCAGGGCGCTGTAATGATTAGCCCCCTGCACAGCCTCGACC
>DYRE01000006.1 GCA_020718965.1 Desulfomonile tiedjei | reverse complement strand
CGTTATACAAAACATGGTCCAAAAATGAGAGAAAAAAATTGAGTAAATATTGTTATAGCATACACGTCAAACAGACGTGTTGTTGTTAACAAGTTCTAAAAAATAGCGCAAGGTGAGTATCAGCAAAAATAACAAATTTCATTATCCAACGGAATGCAATGAAATTACGGCGGTGGCAAGATATCATTTTAGATGCAGAAAATCCAAAAAGAAAACCAATCCCAAGCGCAACAAACAGGCTGGCGCTAAAACTTATAACCTCGTTTAAATAAAGAGGACCGGTCATTGCCATTCCTTTCTCACAAAATAAGCGGCGACAAACGCAGTCGCGAAAACCGTCATCATAAAAACCCAGCTACCCAGCGCCATGGTCGCTCCACCGCTCAACGCCTGTCCGCTTGTGCATCCCATAGCGAAGCGGGTTCCTATTCCGCCAACGATGCCACCCAAAAATGCTAGCGCCAGCCTGCCTACTACTGGAAATGATTTGCCTTTACCTACAGATAATTTGAATCTTCTGGCTGTGAGCACCGCCACTAATCCACCAAAGAATGCGCCAATAACTTCGAAAACAATCCAGTCTACAAAGACACCACTTGCCCCAGGTTTATAGAAATTGCTGAAGTACTGGTTCTGCTCCACCGCTTGGGGATTGACAGCATGAGTAATCGCGGCCGCCGTCCTGGCCACAGCTCCGGATGCTCCAAGCCCCGTTCCCATAATGAAGAATGTCAGAAGTAAAACAAGTCCAAGCGCAACTCCCGCGATAAACGGGTTCCAGTAACCCTGAGCGTAATCAGGTTTGCTCATTTCTCTCCGCTCCTTATTATCGATTCATGAAGTCTATAATATATCCGGAAAATCCGTTTCAATATATGACTCTGTTGCGTAATTCAATTGCTGTTCTAATCGGTTGCTGAACACTTTCCGCCAAACCAAGTGTTTGAGTATGTTCGAGTAATGACTCGAGCCAATCCAGATGATCCATCGCAAACAGGCGAGCGTCCTCCATTCTTTCGGATTCCAACAGAAATCCCAGGAATTCCAGTATTACAGCGATGTGGTCCGGCGATGACGACTCGGTGCGATCAAAGTCCAAGCCATATCTTCTTAATGTGTCCAACATATGGACTGCGCTGTCTCCGTATGTAAATCCTTTTACTCCCCGTAATGGGTGCCCATTTTCGTCGGTCCATGTCTTGTAGACAGACTCTTCCAGGTGAACAGCGGGGACAGGGCCGAAGAAGCAGCCTCGCTCAAGATTCCAGTTTTGAGGAAACAGCTCAAACGGGTCAAAATAGGCCTCCCGGTTCTTCGAAAGTCTCTTGACAAGGCTGAGAATATGCAAATACTCTTCGGCGCTGAGATCTGAGTTGTCTCCCAATAACCTCGATAGCGAATAAGCAAGATCAGACATATCCTTTACCGAAAAGTCCAACTTTGTCCTCTAGCGCAAATGATTTATAGCGGGGTTCCTGAAAGAAGTCGTGCGATGATTCACTTTTGATCAGCTCCTTTTGTAGAAAATCTTGGGATTTGTGCCCAGTTCTGGCTGTAACGGCTGCGCACCGGTTTTAGCTATGAATTTCGATATTACGCTCTCAGGATCATCCAAATCCCCAAATATACGAACTTGAGTGGGGCACGTCGTAACGCAGGGTGGTGTTCCACCATCGCGAACCAGTTCAATGCAAAAACCGCATTTGTCTACAATACCCAGTTCTTCACGCACAACCCTCATTTTGTATGGGCACGCTTCCACGCAATCACCACATCCGACGCAAGTTTCAGGGTTAACCAGCACTACCCCCTCTTTGGATGTAAAAGTTGCTCCAGTCGGACAGACGCTCTGGCAAGGGGCATTTTCACAATGATTACATTGTAAAGGGATATATTCCTTGTGAAAGGAAGGGTAGGCCCGTTCCCTGGTGTTGATCCAATTATATGTTTCTTTATAATCCAGACCGTTCTGATTTTGACAGGCGATCCGGCAAGAATGACATCCTATGCACTTGGTTGTGTCAATTGCCATTCCGTAACGTGGCATATCATGCTCCTCGCTTTTTCGCATCATCTGGTGGGGTTTCAATGGAGTCACCCAGGATTTCATCTTCTAACGGAAAGCAGCCAAATATTTTCATGTCATAGCCTTTTCAATACGAACAATTATTTCATTTGACATGCAGTGCCCCAGCATTGGATCAAAATAGGTGGGAAGAAAATCGTTGTAGGATATACCGAATCCAAACGCTGTCCGAAGGTTCCTTGAAAATACTCCATACCCGCTTGGCAAGAACACGCAGTCTTTGTGAATACCCTCAGTGACCATAGCAGTCGCCCTACCTTTGCCGACAGCGTTGCTTATAATCATGCTTTCGCCATCCTTTATGTTAAGGGCTTTTGCTCTGACCGGATGAATCCAGACTCTAGTCATATCATTTAGCACACTGATTTCTTTGAGATATTCCTGGTTAATGCTGCGAGTGTGTGTTAAATGGGCCTGTTTGCCATGAATCAGGCGAAACGAATGCGGATCATTAGGGTCGGGGCTGGTAAGGGTTTCCTCCCATTCGGGTATGGGATGCATGTTGTAGTCCTTCAACGTGGAAGAAACAAATTCAAGTTTTCCACTGGGCGTTTTAAATTCCGGCTCTCCTGGCTTCCATTTGCCCCCAAGATCTACAACTCCCTCTTTTTTCAAGCGTTCAAGCGTGACTCCAAGAGGAGCCAGTGAAGCCTGATTGTAATCTTCCAATGTCCAGTTGAAATATTCACCAATGCCCAGATGCTGGGCAAGTTCGATCAGGATAACGACCATGGGTTTAGTGTCATAGAGTGGTTCTATAACGGCCTGCCTGATTGAAATTTGTTTTGACTGATAGCTCTGATTTGTGTGAACGACATCGTCGCGTTCAAGATAATAAGACTCAGGCAGAATGTAATGCGCTAAAGAAGCTGTTTCTGAGAGCACGTAGTCGAAACTTACGAGAAGATCAAGTTTTCCATAGCCTTCAATAACTCTTGCAGGATTAGGGCATGTGCGTAGAGGGTTGTTGTGATAGACGAAACCAGCCTTGAGTTTTCCCTGTATTGCAAGCTCGGGAATAGCATGTGTTAAACCTTGCCCGACCGGGGTAAGCGGGTATTTTTCAGGATCGCCGCTGCCATCAGCCATGGGATCTTCAGGAACAGTTGGCGAAGGATACTTTTGAGGATCGAGTTTTCCAAGTTTGACCTTCGGGGCAAAGAACATACCCCCCTTCTGGTTAAAATTTCCAAGGAGACCATTTATGCAACCGATAGTTCTGACGAGCTGAAAACTGTTTTTGTACTGGGTTCCCATCGCTCCATGATAACCGCGATGCGCAAAAACCCTTGGAGCCGCCTCTGCAAGATCATGCGCAAGCTTACGGATGACCTTTGTCGGAACATCCGTCCTCTGTTGTGCCCATTCCGGGGTGTATCCCTTTACCTTGTCCGCCCACTCATCGAATCCTTCTGTGTACTTCTCCACAAATTCTTTTTGATACAGGTTTTCTGCAATAATGACATTAGCTATGGCCAGCGTCAGCGCCAGGTCAGACCCTGGCCTGATTTGTATCCATTGATCAGCAAACGCCGCCATCTCACTAAAACGAGGATCGACAACTACAAATTTTGCTCCCCGATCCTTGGCCTTGGATAAATCGCTCAACTGCCGTAGCTGAAGCCCAGCGCCGAGGTTTCTTCCGATAAAAAGACCAAGTTTGGTGTGTTCTATATCCTGATCAGGCTTAGCGTATCCAGTGGTTGTCCACCAGCCGATGTTTCTGGGCAGGAAGCAGGTGCTGGCGTGGGAGAATGCATTCTGGGACCCTAGGGCGTTTATAAATCGATTGGTTAAAGCTGAGTTGCCCTCCGGATACTGAACAAGAAACAATGATTCCGGCCCATGTTTTTCTTTTATTGTCCGGACTTTTTCACCGATTTCTTTGTAGGCCTGCTCCCACGATATTGGTTCAAACCTGTCAGGCCCTACGCGCTTCAATGGTGATTTGACACGATCTTTATTGTAAACTTCGTGCAGCAAAGCATGACCCTTAGCGCAAACCCTGCCCTGGTTAATGCCCGCGATAGGAATTCCTTCAGCTTTCCAGATGCGCCCACCTTTGGTAAATACATTTATGGCGCACCAGTTGCTACATCCATCGCATAGAGTTGGAGTAACCCTTATGTCCTGAACATTATTTTTAGCGCTCGCCCATGCGTCAAAGCTCAAATAGCCGGAAGCTAGAATTGAAGCTCCACCGACTGCGGAGCCGATGAGGAATTTTCTTCGGCTCATGCCAGGTTTTGTCATGACACCTCCGTGGAGGAGAAAGTTTTCATAGATAAATATATATAGATATTAATATATAATCA
Organism: Desulfomonile tiedjei; assembly: GCA_020718965.1. Classification (GTDB taxonomy): domain Bacteria; phylum Desulfobacterota; class Desulfomonilia; order Desulfomonilales; family Desulfomonilaceae; genus CAJBEZ01. Next base: position 17,729 of record DYRE01000006.1, on the reverse strand, counting down.
AGGGTTTTGTGGAAGGAACGTCAAATTTGTACTTTTCTCAAGACCTGAAGTGATCCCAGCCTTTGGGGACAAGATCTACAACTATTCCAGATTTCTTTATCAGTTTCATTTCTGAACCGGAAACAAATTGCCCTATTTCAATTAGGTCAGCCCCTGCTTCAGTCGCCGCAAGCTTCACTTCACGGAACTTTTGAGGCCTTATGGCGGCTAAAAGCACATAATCCTCTCCTCCATGAAGGATCCATTCAAGGTAGTCGGTAGTCAGTTCACGAGAAGCCTGTCTCAACAATTCCGCCACAGGGAGCGTTTCTTCAAAGATTGTGGCTCCAAGTCCTGATTGTTTGCAAAGATGTCCCAAATCAGAGCTTAAACCGTCAGAGATATCTATAGCCGCGTTACAGGCTCCGGATTCAGCGAGAATTCGGCCAACGCTTATGTGAGGTTTTGGTTGAAGATGCGCGTTAATAAGAGGGGAGTATATCTGGGTAGAAGATTCTCTTTGTTTCTGAAGCAATTCCAAACCAGCGGCCGAGTGTCCAAGTGGACCGGAAATAGCTATAACATCTCCCTGTTGGGCTCCATTTCGAAAAAGGGTTTCGTCATTTCTGGTGAGACCGGTGACCAGGATATTTATGACCAGGTCGGTGAGTGATCTGGTTGTGTCACCGCCGAGTATGTCTACCTCGAACTCCGCAGCAAGCTCCGAAATACCTCGGTAGAGATCTTCCAGCCAAGCGACGTCAAGATGTTCAGGTATGGCTATGCTAACAAAGGCTTGTTTTGGAGTTCCTCCGCATGCGGCAATGTCCGACAGGTTTACCGCTAGAGCTTTTGCCCCAATGCTTCTAGCGGTCTGTAGGTTTATTTGAAAATGGACCCTTTCCACCATTATGTCGGTTGTGATTAGCAAATTTTCATGGGGAGATATTTTTATGATCGCACAGTCATCGCCTATTCCGCGGATGACGTCACTACCATGTATTTTGCATAGCGCCGATATGCGACCTATGAATCCGAATTCGCCAAGATCTCTTAAGAGCATTTTCAGGGTAACTTGTTGTTTATCGGTGGTAATGGAAATGTCATTAAAGACGTATTCTGCGTGTCAGGAATCAGATCCTCTGATTTACGCGTTGAAGTTTAGCGTTCCTAACCGTCCTAATGAGATTTTCCGTTGCTGAAAATGGGTCCGCTTGTGAAACAATAGCACTCACAACGGCTATACAGTCAAGCCCAGCCATGACAACTTCATGGGCGTTATCCATACCGATACCGCCAATGCCTACCATAGGAATGGAGGTAACAGATCTCGCCTTTCGCACGCCGTCTAATCCCCAGGGTTGGGTAATATTCTCTTTGGTCGAGGTAAAGAACACGGGACTAATGGCGAAATAATCTACTAGAGACGCTGATTCCACGTTAATTTGGTTCAAGTCATTCACAGATAGTCCAATGATTTTGTCGGGTCCCAGAATCTCACGCGCACTTTCTAACGGCATGTCGGACTGTCCAAGGTGAACGCCTTCAGCGTCCAGAGCCAGCGCAATGTCTATCCTGTCATTGATGATAAGAGGAACGTTGTGATCACCCAGAAGTTGCTTGATTATTAAGCCTTCTTTTAAAAAATCTCCAGCGCTGAGATGTTTTTCCCTCAATTGCACGACAGAAACCCCGGCCCTGACAGACTCAAGAACAATTTCCTCATTAGAAACGCCTCGTGCAAGAGATCTGTCAGTTACAAGGTATACATCCCAAGATGAAATGTTTTTCATGCGGGATCAATCCTGGCTGAATTCTCAAATACCTTTGGTGTGATATTGTGAAGCTCGTCAAGCGCTTGAACCCAGAATGAACCGGGACCTTGCGATTTTAGAGCGGCTTTTTCCGCCACAACCTTAAATAACGCGAGGGCGCTGACGGTAGCCAATATAGCGTCCTTCTCAACCGCCAAAAAAGCTCCAACAGTGGCGCTAGCTGAGCAGCCCGTGCCCGTCACGCTCATCATCATAGGAGAGCCGCCAGAAATCAGGAAGGACCGCGTCCCATCGGTCACGAAATCCTGCGCCCCTGTAACGGCTACAACGGTGCGTCTCTCTACTGCTAACGTCTTTGCGGCCGTAATGGCTTCCTCTGTAGTATTAACCGAGTCTACTCCTCGTGGCATTCCCCCAGTGGCCGAAAGCGAAAGGATCTCGGAAGCGTTTCCTCTTATAACGGTGGGCGCCGAGAACTTTGCTATTTCGCAGGCGGTATCCGTTCTTAACTTTGTGGCTCCTGAGCCCACCGGATCGAGCACTAGGGGTTTACCAGCGACCCTAGCTAGACGCGCCGCATAGGTCATTGATTTTACCCAACTTGTTGAAAGTGTGCCGATGTTTATGACCAATGCGCTGGAGATATTTGATATATCGACCATTTCCTCAATGGCGTGAGCCATTATCGGTGCTGCTCCCAGAGCCAGCAGAACATTCGCAGTTGTATTCATCACCACGAAATTGGTTATATTGTGGATTACAGGGCGAGATTTCCGGATTCTTTCCAAAAGGTCTCCGGATGCTTCGGCGAATTCAGCCATTTTTGTCAACCTCCTTAAACAGCGTAGAAAAGCAGCATGTAGCCGATGTCCTGTCACCCGCCATTCCTGGACCGACCTACTTCCTGTTTAGCCATCTGTCTCTTGTGAAAGAGTTTGAGCCTTTTTTCATAGTATGACCATATGGGTCTATAAGCTCCGGGAATAGAACCTTTTTCCTGAAATTCTTGAATGACCCTGTCTGCGTTGTCTATTTTTTCTGAGTAACTCATTTTTGATTTGTTTTTTTGATATTCTCTGATTTCCGGATACATAACCATGGGAATACATCCAGTGGAACACCTGTAAAAAGATTTTGATATTCTCTGATATATTGCGTCAAAAGATTCTTGCCGGATGTTTCCAAAAGTAATTTCACTTACTTCACAAGGCTGAACGTCTCCCGTTGAAGTGATAAAAAGATATTCGAACCTGCACTGGCAGCCAAGCGCCTGGTCTTTTTCCAGCCATGTGGAGAGTCCACTTATTGGGGGATGGTTTTTGTAACGCGGGTCTGCGTAAAGTTTCTTTTGCAGGTTAGCCAATACGGGACTATGCGCCAGGACGCCTCTGCGGGCTTCTCTTCCGGATGGTTTTTTTTCCATCACCCTGATTTCAGCTACCCCAAGGTTCTTTGCAAAATCATAGTATTTTATGAAGTTCTCCGGTATGAGCATATCATCTGTAGGCACGAGGGACAGGCAGGTGTAAACACCGGCCCGTTTGAAAACCTCAATCGCTTTACAGGCTTTGTCAAAAGCATGGGGAGAACCCCTGAAGCTGTTGTGAACCTCTGGTTCAAAATGATCAAGGCTAACCCATACTCCAAAAAGCCCATTGTCTTTTAACTCATTTGCACGTTCCTGTGAAACCCCATAACCGCTTGTAAACATCCAGAGACATGTTTCTGAATTTACATGTTTCACTAATCTGAGAAAACGGTCGTACCTGTACATCGGCTCTCCACCATGGAGAATGATCATTGGAACTCCCATCTTCTCTACAGCGCTGATAGTGCCCTTCAGCAGTTCTTCATCAAGATCTGTTTTTGTAACTCTTAGAGCGTTGGTGGAGCAGAATGGACATGAATAGGGACAACAATTTGTTGTAGAGATGGAAACGATACCCGTCGGAATTTCTCTCATGTCGAGGTTGTTGACGTAATTCTCTATACGTTTATCAAACGCAACGGAAGGAAAAGGGGGGAAGGTGCTGTCCAAAATAACTTGCGGGCCAAATTGAACCATCCTTCGATACCTAAGTACCGAATGTTCTAGAAATGACATTTTCACAAAGTTGAATAGAGAATCGCTCACATTTAGACCTTTGTTGCGGCGATTTGCTACGTTTGCGCTATCCATGAAAGTTTTCAGGGCCGAAACAAAAAATTTACCCAACATCTTTGCATTATCCAAACCGGTTACATTAGATGTTAATTTTGATTCCACCATAAATAGTCTCCATTAAGCCGCTAATTCTTAGCCTAGACCCCGACATCCGATGAAATTAGGAACTCTTGGCTGTGTTCACCTGATGTTCTCTGGAATTAGAAAAATGTTTGTCTAGCGGGAGTTCTAAAACATTCTTCTGATCCAGGTTGAATACTGTGTCCATAAGTTAAAGAAAAATCCTGTGGCAAATAATTTTGGAAGTCCCTTATCCCGGTCTTATCCCATGTTTCCTTCAAGAATTACAGACTTTATAACTTCGCTTGCATCTTTCAGATCGTCCAAAGTATGATCGCTCATGATAGTTAGCCGCAGTCTCCCCGCGTTTTCCTTTACTGATGGAAATCTTATCCCCTGAACGAACAGGCCCTTATTAAGACAAGCATTGCTGGCCATCATTGTGAGATCAGAACGTCCTATCGGTATTGGATTGATATGACATGTAAAGTTCCTTCTGGGGAGGATTGCGCTCATCATTTCGCTCATGATTTCAGCATTCATGGACAGCCGCTCCCTGCGTTTTTCCCCTTCCTCTGACGCAATGATCTCCAGGGATTTAAGCGCCGCTACCGATACGGAAGGAGGAGGAGCAGTTGTAAAAATGAAAGATCTGGCACTGTTAACAAGTAATTTTACCAAGGACCGGCTGCCGGCGACATACGCCCCACTAACTCCAACCGCTTTTCCCAACGTTCCCATTTGCACATCGGGGGTTATTCCTAGTTTAGCGCATAACCCCTCGCCTCTAGGACCATATACTCCGGTGGCGTGGGCTTCGTCCACAACCAGCGCCGCCCCATACTGCCGACAAAGACCAAAAAGCTGAGTCAATGGAGCATGGTCACCATCCATAGAGAATACTGATTCGGTGACGACTAGTTTGCGCCTCGGCTTCTGGTTTTTTAGAGCTTTCTCCACGGCATCCAGGTCCAAATGCGGATAGACCCATGTCTTCGCCCTGGAAAGACGACATCCATCGATTATGCTGGCATGGTTGAGTTCATCTGAAATGATCAGATCCTCTGTATCCGTCAAAGAAGTTATAATCCCTATGTTTGCCTGGTAACCGCTACCAAAAACCAGTGAGGCTTCCGTACCTTTCCAGATCGCAATGAAATCCTCAAGTTCACGATGACCGGTACAATTCCCGGCGATCAAACGGGAGGCCGTGGATCCGGCGCCTTGGGTCCAGACAGCTTGAGAAAAGGCTTCCAGAACTTCTGGGTGTCCGGCCATGCCAAGATAGTTGTTGCTGGAAAAGTTTAGAACCGTCTGACCTTGCAGGCAGACAACTCTACCAGGAAATCCCGATACCTCAGGCATGCTACGGTAGAGTCCCCGTTCATGCAGTTTAGTAATCTCAGCGCTCAGATTCCAATTTTTTGAAAGCTTTTCTATCATATCGTGGACTCAATGGGATCGTACATATATAATATAAACTGACGTTCTTCTAAATAATATTAGAGCAGTCCTTCGGATCATGATGGAGTTAAAATTGTAACATGAACATCAAATTTTGGGGAACTCGTGGTTCAATAGCCTCACCAGGACCGAAAACAATCATGTTTGGAGGTAACACAACCTGTGTTCAGATAACAACCGATTCTGGTCTCGAAGCAGTGATTGACGCTGGAACTGGCGTAAGAAATCTGAGCGATTTTTTGCTTAACAGATCTGAGCAGAAAATGATTCATTTTTTTATCACTCACGTCCACTGGGATCATTTAATTGGGCTACCATTTTTTGCTCCACTTTTCAGACCAGATTATCATGTTGTCTTCAATGGGTGCAGAAAATGCTTCGAAGGCGTAAAAAGAATTTTTTGCGGTGATGCCGTAGATGGAACATGGCCAGTGCGTTTTCAGGACCTAAAGGCGAAGATAGATCCTCCTGCCGAATTACCCATGACAGAATTTCTGTTGGGAGATGTTTTAGTCGAATCTCACGGATTGCAACATCCTCAGGGAGGACTCGGTTTCAAATTCGTTGAGGGCAAGAAGAAATTTGTCTTTCTGACTGATAACGAACTCACTGAAGAAGGTTGGAATGGAACCTGCTTTAAAGATTTTGTCAATTTTTGTCAGGATGCGGACATTTTGGTTCATGACTGTCAGTATTCCCCTGAGGAGATGCTAACCCGAAAAGGATGGGGGCATTCCGATACCAATATAGTAGCCCGATTGGCGGTGGAAACAGGGGCCAAACAGTTGCTTCTGGTTCATCACGATCCATGGCGAACCGATGATGGTGTTCGGGAGATTGTAAGCAGGTGCAGGGAAAGTCTTCATCGCTTCCATTCCAATATCCCAGTAGACGCCGCCAGAGAAGGATGCGTAATCACTTTATAGTTAGTTATTTTTCATCTCCTGAGGACCGACTTAATAGATTTCATCTGCTCACATTTCAAGACGTAAGCGCAGATTCCGTAAACTCCAACCCCCCCCATTACACAGGCTAGAAGGACAGCCAGGTTTTTCCAGTTGATTCCCTGAGACCACAAGCCAAATTCTCTCATTAAGAGCAAAAAGACACCCATTATAGATGATGCGGCGCTAATTCTAGCTATTGAAGCTAAAAAGGCTGAAATCTCGAACCATTTTATGCGTCTGATGAGAATCAGGAAAAGAATCAGAAAATTGAGCGCCGCTGCAATAGTCGTCGCCAGAGCGAGACCTCCGTGTTTCATCGGGTTCATCAACAGTATTCCGGCTCCAAGGTTGACCACCACAGCGAACAAAGAGATCCACAGGGGAGTTCTCGTGTCCTTCAAAGAAAAAAAGGCCTGCGTCACCACTTTCAACCCGGAGAAAGCCCACAATCCCGCTGTGTACCACAAAAGAGCGTATGACGTTTCGATTGTATCGGTTGAAGTAAAACGTCCGTGCTGAAAAAGAACCGAGACAATGGGCTCTCGAAGAACAATCAATCCTACCGACGCTGGAATCGTGAAGAAGGCTATCAGGCGTAGCGAAAAAGATACTGAGTCGCTTAGACCCTTCAAATCACCAGAGGCGGCCAATCTTGACATCGAAGGAAGGGCTGCGGACCCGAGAGCGATCGCGAATATACCCAACGGCATTTCTACCAGCCTATCAGCGTAGTAAAGCCATGAAACGGAGCCTACAGGTAGCAGGGAGGCCAGCATCGTTCCAACCAGGACGTTGACCTGGTACACAGCGCCACCAATAGCCGCCGGCACAAATAATCTTCCCATGCGTCTTAAAGGAGGATAACCAAAATGAAAGTTGGGTTTGATCGTAATACCTTCACGCATCAGGAACGGAACCTGCAGCAGCAGTTGCAGAAGCCCCGCCACCGCTACAGCCCAGGACAAAGAATAACCGGGCGACCAGTTCAAAGATTTTGTGAGAATGAGAATCCCACTGATCATAGAAATATTGAGAAGAATCGGAGCGGCCGCCGGAGCGGCAAATCGGCCCAGACTGTTCAGGGCTCCTGAAACAAGGGCGACAAGAGAAATGAAAAAAATGTAAGGAAACATGATCCGGGTCAATTGAATGGTTAGGCTGAATTTTTCAGGGTCGTCAAAGAAACCCGGAGCAATCACCCTTACTATTTCAGGTGTAAAAACAATTCCTAGAAAAGTAATGACAAAAAGGACAATAATTGAAAATGTCACAGCTATTCGCGCCAGCTTTATCCCCTCTTCTTTACCATCTTTCTGTAACGTCTCTATGAATGTTGGAACAAATGCGGCAGAGAGAGCGCCCTCGGCAAAGAGTCGGCGAAGAAGGTTTGGTATACGGAACGCAACAAAAAAGGCATCGGACCCCACGCCTGCGCCAAGAAAAACAGCAATTACCAGATCCCTAACGAATCCGGAAATTCGGCTGAGGCTTGTCCAGAAACCAACTATTCCGGCTGCTTTTGTTATAAGTTTTTTCTCAGACTTGACTCGATTGTCTGTTTTGGTTGCTGTCAAAAGGAACAATTCCTCCCGCGAAATTAATGTGTGAAGTAGGATTCAGACGACTCGTAAAATTATGTCCTTTTCTGACACCATGAATTCGACTTCCGCTCCTACCGGCAAGGAAATATTTGGCAGTTCATGACCGTGCGGGTAATGGGAAATGACAGGCACTGCATTGGCGGTGGTATATTCCAGGACAATCTTCTCTACAGTGGATCGAGCGGTATCTGAACAATTCCCTGAAAAGTGGCCGATAATAACACCTCGGATGTTGGCGAAAATTCCTGCAAGTTTCATCTGGGTTAGCATGCGATCAATCTTATAAGGTGGTTCATTTACTTCTTCAATAAATAAAACGCTTCTCGAGAAATCTGGGCAAAAAGGAGTTCCCAAAAGGGAAACGATCAAGGAAAGACATCCACCCAAAAGCGCGCCTCTTGTTTTGCCGTGTCGAAGTTTTGTGATTTCTGACTGGAATTTGAGCATCATATCATATTGTTGTAACGGTTGAGTGAGAGCTTTAATTAAATAATCGGACGTGATCCCATCCATTTCATTCGCCATTTGCACGGCAAGCATCGGACCGGCTATTGTAACCAGCCCACAGCGCTTGAAAGCGGCCATCGAAAGGGCGGTAAGATCGCTCATGCCCAGCATGATTTTTGGATCAGTTGTCATGGCCTCGAAATTGATTCTGGGGAGGACTCGCATTACTCCATAACCACCTCTGGCAAAAATTACTCCTCTTATCTCAGGATCAATCAAAAAGTCATTGAGACTTTTCACTCTCTGCTCGTCAGATCCAGCCAGATAATCTGCGCTCACATAAATGTTATCACTGAGTTTGAATTTCAGCCCCATTGCCTCGATGAAAGAGATTCCCTTTTTCAGATCAGCAGGGTTGATAGGGCCGGAAACAGCGGCAATCCCAACAATATCTCCCTTGCTTAAAGGATTTGGAATGATACGATTAGATCTCACGATGAACCACCAATTTTGTCAGGATTACTGCGCTTCGACAAGTTGTTAAACAAGCCTTGGAATGATAGTATTACTATGAGAGGCTAAAATGTCAGTTATTTTTCACATCGAAGACGAAAGTTCAGTAAGGCTTCTTTACAAGGAAGTTTTTGAAGAACAGGGTTTTCAGGTTGTTCAGGCCGCTGATGCGGAGGAAGCCCTGAAAATGCTGAAGGGACAAAGACCAGATATAATAATTTTGGATCTCAAGATGCCAGGAATGGGCGGCAAAGGTTTTCTTGAGAAATTCTATCGAATGAAGCTAAGAATTCCTCTAATTATAAGTTCCGCATATCCCTATTACAATGCGGATCCCTCAATTCCACCTGTTGACGCATTTATAGTAAAGTCGGGGGATCTTACAGAGCTTGTCGAAAAGGTAAGGGAGTTAGTTCACAAAAAAAGTTTTTTTGAGCGTTAGCCCGGAAGATGCCTCAACTGCCTCAGACCTTCAAAAACTATTATGCCGGCTGCTGTAGACAAATTCAGGCTTCGTGTTTTGCTAAGGTCTATTGGGATTCGCGCTATGCGGAGAGGAAATCGTTCGAACAAATTTTGCGACAGGCCTGAAGTCTCAGGGCCGAACAGAATATGGTCCCACGGTTGAAACGTGACATTATAATAAATTTCCCCTCTCTTGGAACCTGTAAGCACAATTTGGCCCGGACTCACAGAATGAAAATACTGGGTTAAGCTGTCCCAGACAACCAGATCAAGTTTCTTCCAGTAATCGAGGCCAGCTCGTTTCACACGCTTGTCATCGATCTGAAATCCCAGGGGTTTTATTAGATGCAGTCGGGCTCCTATAGCTACACACAGGCGTCCAATATTTCCTGTGTTAGGCGGAATTTCCGGATTGACAAGCACTACGTTGAACATGAGGCATGACTCAAAATTACAGGTCGTTCCGACCAGGATAAATTATAACCTTCATGAGCTTTGAGCATCTCACCCTATCCGAAAATGCCTCGTTCCCATGGCAACAAACTGGCAACTTCTGAAATTTCGAAGTTTGACATATCGACATCAGACTGTTTGTCGCCAACTATTATAAAGGCGTCGTCATGAGTGTGTGTGCCTGTAAATATGTCATGATGGCTCAATGCTTTGGCGGTTACTGACGCTTTGATGTCATATCCGCGGTTAGGGATTACAACAATATCTGGAGCTAAATCCAAACACGGTCCTTGGTAGACCTCTTCCTTGAACTTCACTTCTTTGAACACCGGTTCGTCAGAGAGGGGGTCGCCGCAAGAAGAAGCTACACCCAAATCAGATTTCATGAATCTTGAAAGATCATTTTTTATCCTGAACGCTTTTTCAGTGGCCTGGGCTTCAGAGAGCTTTCCATTTCTGAACCTTTTAATGGAATTCAGGTAAATCCGAGTCGGGTCCATTGCAAACGCGTCCGATTTCTGGCTCACACTGGAAATGTCCTGCGGTGCAGGGGAATCAAAGCTCAAGTAACCCAATGATTGCAAAAGGCGGTTCAAGTTTACGTGTATCTTGAGGTCTGTGAAACCGTGATCGGACAAAATTACCTTACGAGTTCTAATATCAAGCCTTTCCAAAAACCTACTCACAAAGTTGTCTACTCTACGGTAGTACGATATGGCATTCTCGTTAAGAGGGTGATCTGTATTCTGCAACGCGTCAAAAAGAAAATGATTGATACGGTCAGTTCCTGTGACCACTAAAATAAAAATATCCCATGGTTCTGAAAACAAACTGAAAACAACTTCTTCTAAAGGTCTTAAAGTTGAAAAAAGGTCTTGTATAAGAAAGTTTCTATCCTGACGCGCTCTAATGTTGTCCGTATCAATTTTGTAGTTTTTAGATTTAAGCCAGGGGATCATTGACGTCGGCTGAACCGCGCGCTCGAATATGGGGGACACGAAGCCAGAAATCAAAATACCATTTAAGGGCCTAGCCGGATAAGTAAAAGGCAGATTCACCACTATGGTTTTTTTCTCCGCATGCCTTTTCCAAATTACCGGGGCCTGGATGTCATCAAAAGACGGAAGCTTCAATTTTATTTGATCGTTTTCGAGGTCAGTGAATCCGAATATGCCATGACTCCCCGGACCAACGCCGGTCATGAAAGAAGTCCAGGCTACACTTGAGATAGGAGGCAGACTTGAGTTCATAGGGACGAATGTTCCCGCTGCGGCAATTTCTCTTAACCCCGGCATTACTGACGATTCGAAAAAATAATTCAGCAGTGAATACGGAACCCCATCCAATCCCACAAAAGCTATTCTGTTAAAATCTGACATCTTCAAATAGATCCTATCTACTAATGGTATGCAAGCGCTTCTTCATTTCTTCGAGGAGAGAATACGGCAACGGATTCCTGTCAGGAAACTCTCCTAGTTTGACCCCCGGTTTATTGGCGCCATGAAAATCGGTTCCACCGGAAACTACCAGGTCAAATTTTGATGCTAACCTAACGTACATTCTCGTTTGGTCTTTTGTGTGTTTTGGATAATAAGCCTCGATTCCTTGTAAACCCATGTCTATAAGAGACAGGAGGACTTCCTCAAAACGATCCGGATCATCCTGATTCAGTGAATAAGGATGGGCGATGACAGGTATTCCTCCCGCCGATACGATCAACTGGCAAGCTTTGTACGCCGGCAACTTGACTTTTGGCACGTAGGCGCAAGCCCCCTTCCTGAGATATCTGTCAAACGCCTCCTGCATAGTCTTAACATAGCCTTTTCTGAACATTAGACTTGCAAGGTGTGGACGTCCTGGAACTCCTCCCGTTGCAACCTTCTTAACCTCTTCTTCCCTGATAAAAACATTTTGAGCCACAAGCTTGGAAAGAATCTTCGCGATTCTCGACTGTCTCTGAATTCTCAGAAAGTTGAGAGATTTTTGTAATTCGGAATCATCGGATCGAATGAAGAATCCGAGAATGTGTAAAATTCCATAGTCGTATTCGGCGCTAATTTCAACACCCGGCACAACTTCCAGGTCAAGTTCAAATTCTCTTACAGCCGATATCGCTGGTTCCAAACCATCCAGAGTATCGTGATCAGTCAGCGCTATCGCCCGTAAACCAATTGTGGAAGCGAGTTGCATGAGTTCCGATGGGCTCATGGTCCCGTCAGACATGTTGCTGTGCGTGTGAAGGTCTATAGAAGGCCCCGGAGCGAACCTGGCAAGTGATTTCAATCGTCTGATGAGATTTCTCCTTTCAGTTGTCTACTTTTTTTGAGCGTTTCATCGACAGTTTTAGAAAGGATATTCCAGATATTATCCAACATATTTAGTGAATCTGGTTTCATCAAAACGCTTCTCAAACAGGTGACGTAATCCTGATCCCATTTAAAATCCTTCCAGGTTCCTAGAAACAGACTCATAGGCAAATTTGCTTTTGCAAGATGCAAGTCTGAGCGTGAGGCCGCCTCGAAAACTTCGTCGGACAATCTGGAAGATTCGGAAGACGACTCGCTTTTTATCGCCCATACAACAATGTCGAGTTCTGGTCGCAAGCCGGTCAAAAACCTTGCATCAGAACTGATTCGATTGAACAACTCCAGAGCGGCGAAACGGCAATCGGTCAAATTTCCGGCAAAAACTCCCCCACGAACCATGGGTAACAATCGCTGAGTCGCCCAAAGCGCAACTGCGGAAGACCCGGGCCTGGAACACTCAAGGCTGATCTCCCCCAGATGAAGTTCAGAAGACGAAAAATATGTATAGGGCGATTCATGCTTGTAAAAAGTTCCGACGGAAGGGTCCCTGAAAATTACACATCCGCAACCATAGGGTTGTAGCCCGTGCTTGTGGGGATCAACGACCATTGAGTCAACTTGACTTATTACATCGTAGGTCGCGCGGGTCTGCGTCTCCAGGTTCTGGGCGAGTATGAAATATCCTCCATAGGCGGCATCCGCGTGAATTCTGAATCCATAGGATTTCTGAAGCTTCAGAATTTCCGGCAATGGGTCAACCGACCCAGTGGCGGTTGTGCCAATAGTGACTACTACGGTCCCCACATTCCCGTCATCCAGGACCCTTCTCAAGGATACTGGGTCCATTCGGGCGTTGGTGTCCACATTTATCGATTCAAAAGGTATATTTAATACTGAACAGATTCTATTGTGGGTATAATGAGCCTGCTGGGAAGCCAGTATCTTCTGTCCCGGCCTTAAACACCGAGAGACCCAAAGCGCTTCAAGATTCGCCATCGTGCCTCCACCACACAGATGGCCGAGAAACGCTTCCCATCCGAACATTTTTGCAATCTGGGCCACAGCCTCTTTTTCCATGGCGGAGCTGGCTCGGCCACCATCCAACGCATGATTATTTGGGTTTATCCATAATGATAAGGTATAAGCCAGACGGGCTATAGGGTGGGGTGGCTTTAGCATCTGGCCAATGTAATATGGATGGTGGTAAGGATAATTGTCTTGCATTCGAAGAGCTACTTCATTGAGAACTTTTCTAATCGCATTGAGATCTATAGAATAACAAGTTTGGGGTAAGTTTTTGAAACCGTTTTCAAGAATTTCAAGCGCTTCAGGAAGCAGATACAGAGTTTTCTTTTCCAGTGTCATTATGATTCCCCGGAAATTTAAGGGTCTCGATTAAACGCTCATTCAACAGAGATTTGCAACCTGATTCATTTTGCGGCTTTCTTACATCGAATGAGACATAAGTTAGCGATAATTCTTAACAGACGGTTATACGCCTGTCAAACGGCAGGGGAACAGTTCGTAAACGTGCCACTCGGTAAAATTAAGAATGCAGGGAAGAGGTGAGAGAATTTAGATGGATCACTCCATGATGATGCAAATTGCTAAAGAATTAGACCATGAACTTAAGGGAGGAATGATTTCAAAAATTTTTCAGCCTCTTTCAAGAGAAATAGGACTAAAAATATATCAACCAGGCGCTGGCGAAAGAAGGCTTATTCTAAGCGCCGACCCGAAGCTTGGAAGGATACATCTTACAAAACTCCGTTTGATCAATCCGCCCAGACCACCACAATTCTGTTCATATCTAAGGGCTCATTTGACGAACGCTCGCATAAGTAGGGTTTGGTGCAAAGGCGACGATCGTATAGTCTACGTATTGTGTCAGCTACGAATTTCAGATTCGATTGCTGAACGAAATCTTGTTCTCGAACTTTTGGGTAGGGATTCCAATATATTGCTGGTTGACGCAAACACCAACCTGATCATGGACAGCTTGCGCCATATTCCTCATAAAGATTTTGGAAACAGAGCTGTAATGCCGGGTATTGAATACCAGAATCCACCTAAGAACCCCAATCAGTCACAATCAGAGTCGGGAACATTGGAAAATTATTTGTCTCAGGCAAGTCAAACTAAGTCTGCAGCTTACAAACCCGATGCCACTGTTGCCAATTCTGAATGGGATTCGAATGAAAAAAATGTCAATGATATGGCCGATATCTCTTTCAGCCATATATTGGTTGACTCGTTACTAGAAAATCTTAGACGACAGGTTTCCAGGCCGATTCAGGCGAGAATCAGATCAACGACTAATCGAATCACAAAGATACATCATGATATCAATAAATTGGAGATTTTTATCGAAAAATCCAGACAAGGAGAACTGTTGAAAACAGTTTTAAAAAAAATAATAAAAGGACAACCTTCAGTTGAAGTTCCTGACTGGGAGACAGGCGAGATGCAGGTCATTACGCTGGAACCAGCGCTGGATGCCGTATCCAACATGCAAAAGCTTTTTGCCAAGTCGGCTAAGGGCAAGAGAGGAATAGAGATAGCCAGATCAAGGTTGACCCAGGCCAGTGAAGAAAAGGAATTTCTGGAAGAAATGTTGTTCTTTGTAAAAGAGGCAAAGAGCCAGGAGGATCTGGAATTCCTGTTTAAAGAATTTGACCAGCGTGGTAATCCAGTCAAAGGAAATTCAGCGAAAAAATCCCGCAAAAATGACCTCGTTTCAAGCGGCGGTAAAAATTACAGTGAAATGGTTAGTCCCTCTGGTTTACCAGTCCTTGTCGGCAAGAGCGCCAACGGTAATGATTTTGTTACCAAGCACAAAGCCAGAAAAGGGGACATATGGTTTCACGCGAAGGATACTGCTGGGTCTCACGTCATTCTTGTCTGCAGAGATTTGAAAGAAGTTTCCGATCTTGACATAATGCATTGCGCAACTATCGCAGCGAGAAATTCAAAGATGAAAGATTCGGGAAAAGTGGAGGTAATGTTTACTGACGCCGTTAATGTGGTCAAAGCTAGGGGGGCGTTTCCCGGACTTGTTAGTGTAAAGAAACACAACTCATTATTGGTTAACCTGGACAAAAGTTCCAACCCGGAGCATCCTGATCGAAAACCGACAAATTAGATGGCTCTAACTGTAAACGATATTACAGTCACAACTTGGCAAAACTTCAATGAACGGACAATCTCAGTTGTTTTTTTTTCTCTTATATGTTAACTATTCAATTTAATAAGAAAATCAGTTAAATAGTTTTTGTCCGGCCCAACGTTAAAAGATGGAAAAAACGAAATGAACCGATCCAAAGTCTTGGTAGTCGAAGACCACCCCATGAGCCGACGTATCCTGGAGACGATGTTAACCAAGAACTACAACGTTATCTCCGCTGAATCGGGGCAAGAGGCCATAGAAAAGGCCCAGCTAGAACCTCCTGATCTCGTACTGCTGGATATAGAAATGCCGGGACTGAATGGATTCGAAACTTTTGAAATATTGAAATCAGGGATCATACAACCTGCTGTGCCAGTAATATTTCTTACGGCCCTCGAAGATTCCAAGAGCCGGGAAACAGGACTTGAAGCCGGCGCTGTTGACTACATTACCAAGCCCTATGATAGACAGGAACTTCGGATAAAGGTCAAGAATCACCTCGCCCTTTATGAGGCTCGCAAGGAAATTGAGGCTAGAAACCGAGTAATGGCGAGGGAAATGGAAATGGCCTCCCAATTACAGCGGTCTTTATTGCCTGAAGAATTTCCTGTAGTTGACGGGATTCAATTTGCAGCTTTATACAAGCCAGTTTCACCAGCCGGTGGAGACTTTTATGACGTTATTGAACTCGGATCGTCCAACATCGGATTTGCTGAAGTCGATGTCTCTGGACATGGGGTCGCATCGGCAATGGTGGGAGCAATGTTCAAGATGGCTTTTCAGTCATTCGCAAGCACTACACACTCCCCCGCAGAGCTTCTTAGAGTTATAAATGATCAGATGTTCGGCATTCTTCCGGATTCCGACTTTCTTACCGTTTTTTATGGCATACTGGATCTTCAAACTCTAGAGTTTGTTTATACAAATGCAGGGCATCCGAAACCCATGCTTCTCAGAAGTGGAAACGGAGAAATCGAGGAACTGGGTGTGGGAGGACCCTTGGTGGGCGCCTTAATGGGGATGGATTACGAAGAAGACAAGATAAAGCTGAATTCTGGGGACAGAATCCTCATTTTCACCGACGGTGTTACAGAAGCGTCTCCATCGATTGATTCAGAAGGATCAGATGAATTCTACGGTATCGAAAGGCTCAAGGAAAAATTTTTGGCGAACTCAAGACTTGAATCGCAAAGCCTTCTCAATATGATCATGGATGATCTTGTGGCATATCACGGTTCGCAATTATTTGATGATGACATAACTATTTTCCTCGCTTCAATAGTCTGATCAGAATATCCCTTCCTGTCGGGAATTCTGACTGAATTTTTGTATTCCGAAGTATTGTCTTTGGGGATAAAAGCTTTTCCGAATTGTGATTACATCTGAATGTTCGGGCAGCCAATTTTCTTGAGACTGAGGCAGATTTCAAGGCAGTCTTTGGAATAAGCAAATCAGTTTGAAAAATATATGACCAAGATGGACCAAAACTTTGAACGTGACCATGAGTTAATGGAAAGACTGTACCGGAAGTACGCTAGAGACGGCATCAGAATCTCACGTTGGAAACAGTGGCTTAGGTACAAGAGCAAGAAGACGGTTTGGAAACTTGTGGTCGGAGGCACTAAAGTTGTCAAGAGAACTCTGGATACCTTGGGAGCGTTTCTGGGTCTCATCATTTTATCTCCAATTCTTGGAATCACAGCATTGCTGATAAAACTGGAAGATGGTGGGCCTGTGATGTTCGTGTCTGAACGAGCGGGAAAATGGGGGAAGACATTCAAGATGTACAAATTTCGCTCAATGATTACAAATGCGGAACAACTGAAGGAAGATCTTTTCGAACAAAATGAAACAGGAGGCGTGATTTTCAAGATAAGAGAGGACCCCAGAATCACCAGAATCGGTAGGGTGATACGCAAGCTGAGCATAGATGAGCTTCCTCAATTATACAATGTGCTTAAAGGAGACATGTCGTTAGTCGGCCCTCGCCCACATCCTCCCAAAGAAGTTGAACAATACACACTAAATGATCGTCGAAGACTGGAGGTGACCCCGGGGCTCACCTGTTTCTGGCAAGTTGGTGGAAGAAGCGAGATCGATTTTGCTCATCAAGTTAATCTGGATGTTGAATACATAGAGAGTCAATCGCTTTGGCTCGACCTAAAACTTCTATTGAAAACAATACCTGCTGTTCTAAGTGGCAAAGGGGCCTATTAGTTGAAATTAATAAACCTGAATACGTTTGTTTTAGCTTTGTTCAATAAGGAACCATGATTGTAGACAATTTCTCAACGGTGACCAATCTTTGCTTCTTTTGAGCTTCCGGTGGTCTTTTATGCAGGCTGTTCTTACTCTTTTCAAGGATTCAAAGAGCTTTCAACCGATTACA
>DYRE01000547.1 GCA_020718965.1 Desulfomonile tiedjei | reverse complement strand
ACGTAGCCCTGCATACCACCTTTGAGCAACCTGTCCCTGTCTGAAGAAAAAGCATGCGCTGTTAACGCCAGCACAGGAATACCCTTAATGGCAGAGTCAGATTCTTTAATCTTCTTGTTGGCTGTCTCACCATCCATGACCGGCATACTTATGTCCATAAATATGACATCAAATTTGACGTCTCTCTGGAGAATTTGCAGCGCCTCCAAACCGTTCTGCGCCTCCACTACCTCCCAACCATTTTTCTTTAGCAATAGTCTCAAAACCATACGATTGACCGGAACATCATCCGCAATTAGAGCCCTGCGGTTTCTGACCGGTTCTACATCAAGTTCAGGCTGTTGATCTATATCTGAGGGCGCTTGGTCCAGTTTCACCTGCACGGTGAAAACAGTACCATGTCCCATCGAACTGGAGACTCGAATATTTCCACCCATCAATTTTGTTAATTCGTTGGTAATTGCCAGTCCTAACCCTGTACCCCCTTTCCTGACACCCTCAGTCCCCTGTTCAAACTTACCGAAGATTTTCTTGAGCGCATCTTCGGAAATGCCCGGCCCGGTATCAGTCACGACAATTTCAAGAATGTCGCCAGCGCCTTCTTTATCGTCTATCGGCTTGACGTCTAAAGTAATGTTTCCCTGATCCACAAATTTCAGGCTGTTCCCAAGCAGGTTGAAAACTATCTGTTTGAGTCTTACCGGATCACCAAGCCTGTAACGAGGGGTCGTTGGATCCAGATTCAGATTTAGACAAATATCTCGATCCGACGCCCTGTAGCTCAATGTGGAAACCACTTCATCAAATAACTTCCATAGATCAAATCTGACAGACTCCAGTTCCATCTTGCCCGATTCTATTTTTGAAAAGTCGAGTATATCTCCTATCAAAGCCACAAGGTGCCTTGAAGCTTTCTCAAGATGTTCTATCAACTCCATCGATTGTGGATCGTCAACCCTGTCCTTTATCAATTGGACAATTCCCTCAATGGCGTTTAGAGGCGTTCTCAGTTCGTGACTCATCTTGGCCAGGAAATCGCTTTTGGCCCTGTTGGCATTCTCTGCTTCTTCTCTGGCTTTAGCGGATTCCTTCTGAGCCATAATCCGTTTTTCAATTTCCAGTTTAAGCTCTCGATTGATTCTTTCCTGCTCGGTAAAATCGGTCAGAGAGAAAACCATTCCTTTTGAACTGTCGTGCACGTTCACCGGACGACCGGTTAACAGACACGGGACTCGGTGACCGTT
>DYRE01000145.1 GCA_020718965.1 Desulfomonile tiedjei | reverse complement strand
CCCAAGACAGGTCGGGTACTTAGCCTTTTCGTCAACCGGCAAAATCTTTTCTATCAAAATCGTATGCTCCCATGTGTCACCAAAATCGTATGTATAAAGAAACTTGTCTTTCACCTCCAAATTTAACCGACTCAAACGGAATTTTTTTTCATCCGCTCCGAATCCGTCCTCAGCAGTACCGTATGTCACTCCGTGGACATTGAAGTCGTGAAGATGCGCATCTTCCCAGCCCATAACTTCTTGTATTACTCTGTGTAAAGTTTTGAGAGTCATGTCACTTTTAACCTGAATTCTTCTCCATATTGGAGGTCTAACCGCTTTAAGGGTAACCTTCATTTGATAAACAAGAATGTTAGGCCTTGCTGGCGCGACTGATTCGGTCTTAGGTTTTCTGGCCATTTGTTTCCCTCCATCCCCTATGTTATGTTTGCTGACGCTCATTATTTTTTTCCGTTTTGTTATCAATTATTTCATCTTAAATTTCCAGCAAATGTTTCTTTTCATCTGCGACTTGTTTATGGAATAATTGGTCAATCGAAAACCATCATGGATACTGAAAAAATTAGACTTTTCGGTTTAATCGGAGCCTCTATTGTGACTATCGCCCTTTGGCAGGTCCCCGGCGGCAATTATATTCTCTATCCTTTTACGATTCTTGCTACATGGTTTCACGAAATGGCGCATGGTTTGATGGCCTTCGCAATGGGCGGCAAATTCCAGCGGCTCATCATTTTACCGAACGGCTCAGGAATGGCGTATTATTCGGGACCATTGTTTCTCGAACCTATCAGTACAGTTCTGGTGGCCGCTGCTGGACCCATGGGACCGCCACTGGCGGGGGCGGGGTTGATAATGGCTTCCCGGAATCCGAAAGCTTCTTCAATCATTTTGAAATTTCTGGGTATTTTCCTGCTTATTTCTGCTTTGGTCTGGGTTCGATCACTTTTCGGATTTATCGCTGTCACTGTAATGGGCGCCATAGTGGTTGGAATTTCTTTCACCAGGTCGCAGGGAACAAGGAATTTTGCAGTTCAATTTATCGGAGTCCAGGCATGCGTAGCCACTTATTTTCAAATCGGTTATCTCTTTACATACTCGGCAGGCTCCTTGGGAATCTCTGATACCGGCCGGATTCAGCAGATCCTTTTCCTTCCTTATTGGTTCTGGGGCGCATTGATGGCGGGCGCGTCACTTTTTATTCTAATCGCTAGCCTTCGATTCGCTTATCGCTCCAAACTTGTTAATGTATAATTGTTTATACTTAGTTCGAGCGAAACATTGGATATCCAGTTTCCGCCGAAATTTCTTCTAACTGTCTTCACCTATGATTTGAGCCGAGGTCAACTCTGATCGGATCAACCTTGTCGCCGTCGATCACCCTGTTCCTGACATTGATGGTTACCAGTTCACCGTCCTTTATGCCTGAACTGAGCCTCAGAACTTTTCCGTTACTATCATGAATCGTGATGGGTCGAAAACTTATAGTGTTATCAGGAGTGACTGTACCGACAAAATGCTTGCCTCCTCTAAGCAATAGCGCTTCCACTGGAACTTCAACATATTGTTGAGTTTGCACCCATAGAGTGACCCGGACGGAACTCCCTGCGAGGATTTGGTTTTCATGATTGTCAACGTCGATTTCTACCAAAAGAGTACGGGTCTTTGGGTCAAGTTCGCCGCTGGTCCTTGTAACCGAACCCTTTATTGTGAGATCGGGCCGAGCCGAGTCTAAAATTTCAGCGACATCTCCTTCATGTATTAGACCAGCAATGCTTTGATCCGCATAAACATAAACCCGCAACCTGTCAATCTGAGCCAACGACACTATGGGCAAAGCTGAAGTCTGCGCAGAGGCTGCGTTCTGGACCAAAGCTCCAGGGTCTGCGTATCGCGCGGTAACAATCCCTGTGAATGGAGATGAAATAACCAGATACGCCTTTTGTGCCTTCAGCGACGCGGCGTTGCTTTCTGCGACCTTGGCAATGGTCTCTGAACGTTCTACGTCCTGCAGAGACATGGCGCCGTTCACAAAAAGGCCCCGCGCCCTTTGAGCGTCGGCCTGTTTATTTTTTGCGTCTGCAAGGGCGGCGTCATATTGTCGATCAAGTTCAGGGGATTCAATCACGGCCAGAACTTGTCCTTCGATCACCTTATCGCCTTTGTCGACATTTATTTTTTGCAAAAAACCGCTGACTTTGGAATACAAAGTTACCGAGGTGTAAGGCCGGGCGTCTCCCACTAACGATATAGGCCTGGTATTTGGACCGAGTTTAGCGGGAACAAGTCGAACACGATATCCCGCTTTCAACTCGTTAAGTCTTGCGCTTCGTTCATCGGCAAGGTACTTGCTATTAGCTTTCCATAGGCCGATAACAAGCGTCAGGGCGGCAACAACCAACAGGACACCAACAATAAAGAACAGCTTGCCGGTTTTTCCCTTGAATTCAGTTTTATCGTCGCCCATCAGATTTCCCCTGACCACACTTCCCCTCGTTCTTCCGCGAGGAACTTCTTCTCAAGGACATCTTTCGTCGGAAGACCCTTGCGCAGTAGTGAATAGATAACA
The DNA here is from genome assembly GCA_020718965.1 of Desulfomonile tiedjei. Taxonomy (GTDB): domain Bacteria; phylum Desulfobacterota; class Desulfomonilia; order Desulfomonilales; family Desulfomonilaceae; genus CAJBEZ01. The sequence goes on along the minus strand of DYRE01000145.1, from coordinate 3,328 downwards.
GGCACTATAAACAGAGTCGCTAAAGTGGCCATGATCAGCCCTCCAATTACCGCTTTCCCCAGCGGCGCATTCTGTTCGCCGGCTTCTCCAAAACTCAGGGCCATGGGGAGCATGCCCAGGATCATTGCAAAAGCGGTCATCAGGACCGGCCTCAATCGCGTCTTTCCTGCCTCCAACGCCGCTCGTATGGGAGACGCATTGCTCTCCATGCGGAAATCATTTGCAAAACTCACCAGCAGTATTGAATTTGCAGTCGCCACCCCTACCGCCATTATGGAACCCATAAGGGATTCAACATTGATTGTGGTCCCGGTCAGGGCTAACATCCATAGAATTCCTACCAGAGCCCCGGGTACAGCCATAATTATGATGAAGGGATCCAGCCAGGATTGGAACAAAACCACCATCAAAAGATACACAAACAATATGGCGAGGAACAAACCCATGCCAAGGCTGTTAAAAGAACGTTCCATCACCTCATACTGACCTCTAAGCGCGATACGGGTACCTGGAGGCAGTGCGCCTAGTTCTGAGATTTTTGCTTTTATTTCTCTGGCTACAGACCCCAAGTCCCTGCCTTCAACGTTCGCGTCCACGTTTATTACCCTCTGGACAGTGTAATGACTGACGTTTTCAAAGCTCGCCCTGTGGGTTATTGAGGCTACATTCGCCAGCGTCTGCGCAGGGATAGTGGGGATCGCCGTTGGAGAGCCTACTCCGGGTGGTGTAACAAGGTTTCCTGATGAAAGAGGCGGTGTCACGGATATTGCACCCAGGCTTTCTATCGAATCAACCAGAGATATGGGTATACGAACCGCAACGAAGTAATTTACATTGTTTGCGGGATTCAGGTAAAAAGAAGGGGAAACAAGAACACTTGAAGATAGTGACGTCAAAACGCTACTTGAAACGTCCCGCTCAGTTAGCCCCAGTTTCGCCGCCAGCGTCCGATCCACATCCACCTGTAAGGCAGGGTAGTCAAGGACTTGCTTGATATGAACATCAGCCACCCCGGTTATTTGCGACATGGCGGTTCGCATTTTTTTTGCGTATTCATACGATTTAGCCAGATCCAGTCCCTCTATCTGTACATCAATCGGAGAAGGAACTCCAAAGTTTAAAACCTGGGTAACAATGTCCGCAGGCTGAAAATAAAAAGAGGAGTCGGGGAACTCATGGGACAAAATCTTTCTCAACTTTTTAATGTAATTGACGGTAGGTTGATGACCCTCTTTGAGCGCTATCAGGATGTCTGCGTCCATGCCACTTACATTGTCCGTCTGGACAAAACCGAGGTTGAATGAAACCGGCACCCCGATCATGGCGTTTATTGTGCTCAAGTCCTTTGGAGGAATCAGGTCACGAATACGATTTTCTATTTGAGAGACTATACGTTCTGTTTCTTCGATGCGAGTTCCGGATGGCGCCCGAAAATGCAGCTTCATAAGCCCAGCGTCAACTGAAGGAAAGAAATCCGTCCCTATAATCGGAACTAATCCGAAACTCAGGATGACAAAGATCCCTGCGATTGCAAGAACAAAAAACCTGTGAAGCATAACCTTTTCAAGCGCTTCGCCATAACCTGATTGGAGTTTTTCGAACCAACAGACCCTTAAAGGGTTTAATTTCATTATGAAAAGCGCATAACCTTTATTAGCCTTCGTGTCTCCCTGATTTTCCAGGGTTTCGTCGGGCTTGCCGGACATCAGCATTCTGGCGAGAGTCGGAACCAGTGTCCTGGAGAGCACATAGGACGCTATCATGGCAATCACGACAGCCAGGGCCAGTGGAGTAAACAGGTATTTTGCAGGACCGTAAAGTAACACGACAGGGAAGAACACCACACATACCGCCAAGGTGGCCACGATGGCAGGAACGGCCACCTGTCGCGCTCCATCAAGGATTGCCACTGTCAACGGTTTTCCCAGTTTGCGATTTCGGTGAATGTTTTCCACCTCGACTGTAGCATCGTCAACAAGCATTCCAACTGCCAAGGCAAGTCCGCCAAGGGTCATTATGTTAATGCTGTGCCCTGTTAGAAAGAGGCCCACTATGGACGTCAGGATGGCAAGTGGGATGGATATCACCACTATGATCATGCTGCGAAGGCTCCCAAGAAAAACCAGAATCATCAGTGAAACCAGAATCGAAGCGAGAATGATCTCATAAAGCACGCCCCTGATTGCGGTCCGCACAAAGATCGACTGATCAAAATCCAGTTTTATCTCCAATCCATCAGGCGCGACCGCCTTTATAAGTGGCATCACGTCCTTTGTAGCGTTCACTACGGCCAATGTCGACGCATCGACGTGCTTGAGAATCGCCAGATATGTCGCCCTTCTCCCATCGACCCGCACAATGTTTGTCTGCTCCGCAAAGCTGTCCGAGACTTTCGCCACATCGCCCAGATACACTACAGCGTTTCCGACAATCTTGATCGGGAACCGGCTGAATTCTTCAAGCAATGTAGGGCTTGAATTAATAAGGACATTGTATTCCAGGTTACCAATTTTTGCCGTGCCTGCCGGAAGAATAACATTAGACGCCTGGAGGGCGCTTACAACATCCGCAGGCGACAATCCCCTTGAAGCCAGCGCTGAAGGGTCGATATTGATTATGATTTGTCGAGACTTTCCCCCAAATGGCGCAGGAGTCGACAATCCGGGTATTGTGAACAACCGGACTCTTATGAAATTTAGCCCGTAGTCAAATACCTTTTCTTCCGAAAGTGTTTCACTGGAAACGGTTAATTGCGCTACAGGAACATTAGACGCGTTGAATTGAATGATATTGGGTGGTTGGAGACCGGGCGGGGCAATCCTTAAAAGACTTCCGGATACCGCGGAAATCTGCGCTATTGCAGCCCCTATATCGGCCCCTGGGTAAAAATAGAGCTTCAGAATACCTATACCAGGGATGGATTGCGACTCGATCCGCTCAATCCCGTTTACGGTAGTGGAGTAAGCACGCTCGCTGATAAGAACTATCCGCCGTTCAACATCTTCAGGTGAAAGACCAGGGTAATTCCAAACGACTACAACAACGGGAATATCAATGGCCGGAAAAATATCTACCGTCATTCGACTCAGAGATAGCATTCCCATCACGAATATCAGCATCGACATAACGGCGACGGTGTAGGGCCGGCGAAGCGCCAGGCGAACTATCCACATGTTCTGAACTCCGAATCAATCCAATCGATGGGCTGTTCCTAATAGCCCGCCATCTACTCCGGTATGGCCTGGAAGGAGTTTTGAGTAGTTTATAAAATTAATCAATAAAAGGTAAGTCCCAAGCTTAACTAAAGTCGCTTAGCGGATTTCGGTGG
>DYRE01000546.1 GCA_020718965.1 Desulfomonile tiedjei | reverse complement strand
CAGCGGCTGGTTCAGAAAAAGGTTACATTGGGAATAAAGCCTTTGATTGACATTTGTATGGACAAATGACTATATTTCTGGCATGATAAAAATACAGGCCACAGGGTTTGAATGGGATGCCGGAAACTCTGAGAAATGTAAGAAACACGGGCTTTCTCTGGATGAAATCGAAGGGTTTTTCAGACATGGAAACATATACATAGCTCCTGATATTAAACATTCTCAAAAAGAGCAACGCTTTCTGGCAGCCGGAAAATCCACAGACGGTAAGCCTATGTTTGTTGTTTTTACGCTGCGCAAGACAGACTGTAATTATTCAATCCGGCCCGTTAGCGCACGATATATGCACGAAAGAGAGGCAAAAAAATATGACGAAGAAAGTTCCTGAATTTAAGAGTGACAAGGAAGCCGAAGACTTTCTGGAACATGACCTGACAGACTATATCGACTTAAAAAACTTCTCCCGGGTTAATTTCGAGTTTTTGCCAAAAGATAAAAAAGTTAATCTGCGGTTTCCGGAACCGCTTCTGGAAGCTGTAAAACAAAAGGCTAAAAGGGAAGGAATCTCCTATCAGAAATATATCCGCAGGACTGTTGAAGAGTCTCTGGCAACGCATAGATAAAGCCGCACGACCCCTTGTTATCTGCCAAATCATGATCGACTGAAAAAGTTTACATTTCCTTCCAGATACTTTACATTTCTGCAGGAATTAAGGCGGACAGTTACCAAAGGTAAATCTTCAACTAGTCCCCTCTCTCTTCCTCTTGGGGGAGGCCGTTGGAAGAGGGAGAGAGGGACAGGGGGGTGAAAGGGAGAGGGCGGGGGAGGATGTGGCGTGCCATGACCCTAACCACTTACCCTTTCCCATTCAAAGGAACATCGACAACAGCCTTAATCCCTTGCATTAGAGAAAACGCTGTCTTAATAGCATTGCTCTTTGGCTCATCTAGGACTACTACTACAGCCTTTTGACCTGGCTCAAGCTCAACCAGGTCTGACAATGAAGGTCTCTTTTCCGCTTCAACGATGCTCCGTAAGTCCTCCAACAGCTTCTCTAAATTTGGCTTGCCTTTCTCTGGTAAAGCTTCCTTAGCCTTTGGCTTCTCTAAAGCATGGACACTTGTAAACTCAAAGAAGTAGTTCACATCAGTCTTTAGGGCCTCAGCGATCTTGCAAAGCTTTGGGGCAGTAGGCATATTTTTACCGTTTTCAAGCCTGCTAACAAACATTTTTGTGCTATCTATAGACTGACCTGGCTCATG
>DYRE01000545.1 GCA_020718965.1 Desulfomonile tiedjei | reverse complement strand
TGTTATCAGATTGTTGGACGGTGTTGTAGATGTCTACCTGCCCGATCTCAAATACGCGGAGAATGAAGCCGCATTGAAATACTCAAATTGCGAGAATTATGTCGAGCATGCCAGGATGGCTATCCGGGAAATGTATCGCCAGGTCGGAGATCTGAAACTCGATGAAAGAGGACTTGCAGCGCAAGGACTGATAATAAGGCATCTCGTCTTACCTGAAGACGCTTCCGGAACGCTTGATACGTTGCAATGGATAAAGAGCAATCTGTCCACTGAAGTCACAATATCGCTGATGGCTCAGTATGCGCCTCTCTACGAGGCCTGTAATTTTGGTGAGATAAACAGACGGATCAACCGGGACGAATATGACAGGATTGTCGATGAATGCTGGCGACTTGGGTTCGAAAACGTATTCGTTCAGGACTTTGAATCACAGGATGTTGGTATACCTGATTTCCGTGAGGATCAACCATTCACATGGGTAGGTTGAAACCAATGTGGGATGAAGTCGGATGCGAGTTCTTACTTAAAATGTAATCCTGAACGGGGTTTATATGCAAAAATCTTGTCCTTGGGCTGGATGTATTATACCATTTTCCTGGCAGGCTGGTAACGCTACAAAATGATGAAGCAACGGCGCTCGTGGTAAGGATCGTTCGTCGCCATCTGTTTTGATCATCTGGTTAAAAAACTTAAGGATATTAAATATATTAACTAAAATGTTTTTGTGGTAGTTAACCCAAATGACTCATCAATTAAGTCGAAAAACAGTTCCGGATTTTCTGCATTCTGAAAAGTTTAGGACTGTTCCTGGATTACTCGATCGAGAACCTTCCCGACTGATGAAAAGTCTGGCGGGGACACTTTCCTCGAGAGTAATGTTTGACGATCAGGCTGTTAAGCTCATTCAGGAATTGTCACAAAGTGGCCCTGTTGTCTACGCCTTGAAATACCCAAGCTACTATGACCTGCAATATTTTCGGATGCGCCTGGCGGCGTTGGGTCTCCCCCTTCCATGTTTCTTGCTGGACGGATCAGCAAGTTTCAGGAATGCCATCTTCAAGGCAGCGCGTATATTCAAATTGGGGAGAAACAGTAGAGCTTCCGAAGAAGAGTCTAATTTATCATCCAATCTGGATTCGATGCTCGAAATTTTTTCCAGAGGTGGAGCCGGGGTATTTTTTCTGATCGATGAAGGATCTACCAGGGACAGATATCTTGCGCCTGAACACGACCCAATAAGCGTGCTGCTTGAGGCTCAGGGCAGAATACCTGAGCC
>DYRE01000544.1 GCA_020718965.1 Desulfomonile tiedjei | reverse complement strand
TAAATTCGAGCCTGGCGGTTCCTCGACTGGATACACCAAGACGACTCGTCAGGTCTGGTTCTGTTGGAATTGCGGACAACCAGACGGGTGTCTACCCCGTTGATAGTCCGGGAGGTTGGCGATTAATAGGCAGAACTGCCGTGAAATTGTTTAACCCGGGAGCCAAGAATCCGTTTCCTTATTCCGTGGGTGACCGCATTAGATTCTTGGACGCAAGAGCTTAAATCGTTTGTTTTTTTCATTTTTCGGAGAAATCGATTGAGAGAGATTCTCGAGGTTATTGAACCTGGGGCCTTCACCACGATTCAGGACCTGGGGCGTATCGGGTTCCGAAAATTAGGAATTCCGTTATCGGGAGGACTGGACAGTTTTTCACTCAAAGTTGCAAACTGGCTAGTTGGGAACCATGAAAACTGCGCATGTATTGAAACCACTTTTCTGGGTCCCAGACTGGAGGTTCATTCAGAATCTCTTATTGCATTAACTGGAGCCGATGTTCCCGTACTTCTGAATGGACGTGAACAGGATGTTTGGAGTTCTTTTCTGGTCAGACCTGGTGATACGCTCATTTTCAAACCAGTCACAAGAGGCCTGAGATCTTACATAGCAGTTGCGGGGGGTGTAGATTGCCCTTTGGCAATGGACAGCCGTTCTACTTACTTGGCAGGAAGAATTGGCGGTATGAACGGAAAAGCTTTGCAGGCAGGAGACACCATCTGTGCGAAGCATTCGGGTCTGTTATCCCATCCCAGGTCTGTTCATCAGGAGTTCATCCCAAAAATTGGATCTTCAGTTTCTGTGAGAGGAATTTTGGGTCCTCAAGAAGATCACTTCGACAAAAAGGGTGTTCGTACCTTTTTTGATTCTTATTTTCAGGTGACCGTAAATTCGAATCGAATGGGATACAGACTGGAAGGACCTAGTATAGATTTCAGGGATGGAATGGCGTCAGGGATTTTATCGGAGCCTTGTCTCCCAGGTAATGTTCAGATACCCCCGGATGGGCAACCAATAATCCTTTTGAACGAACAGACAGTTGGCGGTTACGCCAAGATAGCCACGATAATAAATTGTGACCTTGACCGTATCGCCCAGGTAAAGCCGGGGGATAAAATAAAATTTGAACGAACATCCCTGGAAACGGCGCACCATCTCTTCAGGCTCAGGAAGCGGCGGCTTGAGGAGATAAAAAGAACCCTCCTTGATTGATTCAAGAATCAATAAAACCGATTTAACTTTAATAAATTCTTGACACCGGGGCGTCGATTCATTAGTT
>DYRE01000543.1 GCA_020718965.1 Desulfomonile tiedjei | reverse complement strand
TTGCTGGACTCCTCCTGAGGTGTGGTGATCATTCCGAGGTTGGCGACACCTGCAGCTTTCAAGCTAGCCATAATTCTGACCACAACTCCATAAGGAACGGTTTTGTCTGCTCTTAAAAATACATCTTTGTTCGTTTTGTCTTTGGTCACCTCAAGTACAGTCGCGGCCAACTGGTCCTCAGTAACGGCCTTCTCGTTTACAAAAATAGATCCTGAGCCCGATACCGATATGACAATTTCCTCGGGCTGTTGAGCCTTTTCAATTGGTTCCCCTTTGGCCGCAGGCAACTCCACTGACACCCCTTCCTGAAGCATGGGAGCAGTAACCATGAAAATGATTAGCAGTACCAGCATTACGTCAACCAGTGGGGTTACGTTTATGTCTGCCATAGGGGCCCTGCTGGACCTATTTGAGCTGAACGCCATCTGTTCTTCTCCTTAAAATCGACAAAGCAAAAACCCCTGGGAATTATTTCCGTTTCCAATAGATTCGTTCAATAATATTTATTAATTCCGACGCAAAATTGTCCATTTCCGTAGAAATCACGTTTATTCTTCCCAAGAAGTAGTTGAAGAATATAACCGCCGGGATGGCCGCCGCCAGCCCCGCTGCGGTGGCTACGAGAGCCTCTGCTATCCCGGGAGCTACAACTGCCAAAGAAGCGCTTTTCATGACTCCGATACTACGGAACGATTCCATTATTCCCCAAACTGTTCCAAAAAGTCCTATAAATGGGGCAGAAGATCCCGTAGTCGCAAGGAAATTTACACCTCGCTCCAGTCTGGCTCTTTCAGCCGTAACGGCCTGTTGGAGGGAGCGAATTATGTTGTCCATACCAGTCCGTTCGTATTCAGGCTCTCCGTTAGCGTCGGTGGAGCTTTTCTGTCCACCGGCCTGGATTCTGGAAAGTCTCGATAACTCAGCGTAGCCCGCTTTGAATACATGAGCCAGGGGACTATGCGTAAATTGCTTGGATTCGGTGTACAGAGTCGAGAATTTTCGTGACTCCCGGAAGGCGTCAAAAAATAGTTGCGTGTGTTTCTTAGCCCTCGAAAGTGTAATTGCCTTAGTGAGGATTATTGCCCAGCAAATGATCGAAAAAACCAGAAGCATAAGCATGACGCATTTTACGACGATACCGGCGCCCGCTATGATCGACCAAAGGCCCTGGTCATTTAGATTATGAACTGGAAGAGCCGCCAGATAACCGTTTATCATAAACCTTTCCCCTTTCAGTCAGTCCTGAACTAATTAATCCATTAAAGAGTTAGTGTCAAGTT
>DYRE01000144.1 GCA_020718965.1 Desulfomonile tiedjei | reverse complement strand
GGGTAGGGGGCGCTGCCATTTCCTGTCTAATCCTCAACTTGGCGTTAGGTTTCACCATTGAGCCTCTATTGCTATTGACGAGTTCTGTCACCGGTCTCTTGGCGCTGGGATTGTGTGGATTACTTTCCGGGTTTTATCCGGCGGTTCGCGCAGCTAATATGAATCCTATCGAAGCCATGCGATTCGAGTGAATTTCTGCAGGCAAGACGCCGTTATTCAAAACGTATGGCGGTCGCAGGATCAAGACGGCTGGCGGATCGAGCTGGAACAAGTCCTGCCAGCGTTCCCACAAAGATACCGAGAAATATTCCCATGACTGCGGCTTCTGCAAAAGCCGACCATGAAGGAGTCATGGCAAATGATATCCACAGCAGGAAAGTGACTATCAGCGCCACCAATAGCCCGAGACAAGAACCCAAAGCGCTTATGCCGACTGCTTCCATGAGGAATTGTGCGAGTATCGCCCGATCCGTAGCCCCCACCGCCTTGCGCAGCCCAATTTCGCTTGTTCTCTCCTGAACGGCCACAATCATGAGATTCATGATGCCCAGACCTCCCAGGCCGACAGAACCTGTAAGGCCAAGATACAGTAAGAATTTAACCCAGAATCTTACTTGTCCGATGGTTCTGATTTTTTCAGGAAAATACTCGAGTTCCAATGCGTCGGCGTAGCCGGGATGGTTTGTTACAAGCATCTGTCGAACAGTATTGCTAATCTGATGAACGGAGTCCCAATTTTGGGCTCGAAGATAAATTCCCGCTGTCCTGTCAATTTCAGGGAAGACAGATGTTGCTACCGATATAGGAATCATGATACTATGACTAAGTTCGTGGTCCTCCACGCCACCCAGAAGACCGATTACCTCGCACATCAGACCTGAACTGCTAAAGGATCGGCCTACTGGCTCTGCTTCAGGCCCGAACAGTTCGTACGCAACGGCCCTACCCATTATACAGATCTGTTTTCTAAGACTGACATCTTCTCCTGTTATCTCTCGACCTTGCGACAGGCTTAGTTGCAATGCGGTGAAAAAATTGTTGTCGATGCCCACTATTTGCCCTTGAACTTTGCTATTTCCACTTGCGAAGACCTGATCCCGTTTCTTAACAAACGGCGCAACCAGACTGACGCCGTCGAGTGATCTAAGAGCGCCCAGGTCCTTATCACTGAATTTTCCGTGATGCCATCTTAACTTTTTGTCGAAGTCCCACCCTGCCTTAATGATGGTGGCTTTTCCGAGAAGTTCGAGATTTTGCCCGATCTTTTTTTCAATGGAATCTCCCATGGTAAACAGAACGGTGAGACCGGCAAGGCCCAAAACTACTGCCACAAGCACGGCCTGGTAGCGACTCCCGTTTCTGATGACCTGCCGTGAAGAAATGATCAGTAGATCTACAATTGCCATGGTTGTGTCGACTCACAGACTTCTTGATCAAAGCGGTGACTGAAAATAAAGACAGGTTGAATCATGTGCCCAGATCGATCGGCTTCGCCCCCGCACGGCTCTTCCCTAGTTTGTCATACACAACATTCAAGCTACGTCGAAAGGCTTCCCAGTCAGTCTGCTCCTTGAGTCCAACCAACGGACCACGCATCTCCGACAGCTTGGTTATACGTTCATGAATATCGAAAAAACCAGGTTGAAGGCGAATTGACATTTTGATCTTTCTCTGTGTCTGAGATACCTTATCTATAGCATAGAGACCCTAAACCACTTACATAAAACGGTCAATTTCCAGATGCCATTTTTTATGACTTACGTTTATTATATGGCAAATATCATGGCGGTTTAAGCTGCGATCTTCCAGATTTTACTGGACCACTCCAATCGGTACATCGAACTCGAAAGCCTCTGGCTAAACAATGGGAAAGATGAAAATATTAAAGCCTGCTTCATTACGGCGGAACTTTAGAGAATCGCTATAATGTCGCCACGCGCTTCCGTTTGGCACGCTGAGAGTAGATCGTGGTGAACGCGACCCCCAGGATTATAAAACCGAATTCAGAGCTGTTCTAAATAGCATGACGCCTCATGGGCTAACGGAAAAGCTCTGACCTGCCCGTATTAAATATCATGCTTGATACTGTAGTTCCCACCTGTGTAAAATAGGGACAGATGTTATGAATTTATTCTTGTAGGCGCTGGAGTAAACAAAAATATCGGGAATTCAAAAAAACAATATTCTAGGGCACAGGGGACCGTGGGGACAATTACGCTTGACCGGGGATCGAGCGGTGAGATACGTATAGATAATTAAAAATGCTTGCTCTTCAGCAACATAACGATGATTTGCTTCAGACGGGATGAGCAAACCATGGATCTTTACAGGACTGTAGTCATTAGGACATATACCAGCGAAGCGTTAGCAATCGTCGATAATTCACGCCTCGGATTTGAAGGCATAGAAGCCTACATTCAAAAGGATGACTGTGGAGGCGCTTATCCTTCGCTACAGATTTCCAGGGGCGTTCGACTCCTTGTCAAACCTGAGGACATGGAGGATGCAGAGAAGATTCTTAATCAAATGGAGGCGGAAGAGTCGCAAAAAGTTCAGCTAGTGGGTCAACAGGAAGATATCAATACTGTAAAACCTGGTTCAGAGCCCTCTGATGTTTTAAGCATGAAAGAACTCCCAAGCCAACAGCTAGACGAACTAAAGTCGTTCATCTTTACTTATGTCGTGTTGGCTCCGCTCTTGGCGGCTCTGTTCTCGGACAAGATCGACAACATTTTTGTTGTTTGCTTATTGTTTGTGGGATTCGTGGGGACAGCTTTCGTATATTTGAGGAACAGACTCAATCAACTGGAAGAATCACTCAAAGATCAGGAGCGTAGGCTCACGAAACTGGATCGTCTCAACGGCCAGAAATTCGATTAATTCCGTTCGGAATCAATCTCGTTCACCCAATACCAATAGTCTCTATTTACTGTTTCAGACAGTTCCAAAGAAAAAAGCTGTTGGTTTCTGATTATAGGCTAGCTACTCAATTAAAATCCCGTAGGGCGCCCAACAACCTTTTCTATCAATTCCTGTCCAACTGGAACTGAAACATTATACTGTGAAACTCATTTATCTGATATCCCGAAGTGATAAAATATACCTTGGTAAGTAGCTCCAGGAAATGATAACGTAATCATGAGAGGATTAATCAAATTTACGAAGTGAAGAGGGGGTTCTGTTCCCTCCCTATTGAATAGGAGGTTCCGTAATGTTTAAAGAAGAGCATAACGCATATCAATTTCAATGGAAGGATCTCGGAAATATCGAAGACGGTCGTCCGAACCTTGGCCCCTCCACTTTAGTTTCTGTTTACAGGTTGATGCAATATACTTTGAGGAATGTTCTGATAACCAGGTTTGGGGTTCAGGCCGCTAATGAACTCTTCGTCGAGGCCGGCAAACTTGCCGGCGCTGAGTTTTCTAAAAATATGCTCGATTTAAACGCTGACTTTGAGGCGTTCATAGCGCAACTTCAGGAGAGACTAAGAACGCTCAACATCGGTATCCTGCGAGTTGAGAAAGCCGACATATCCAAAATGGATTTTGTCTTAACCGTCTCGGAGGATCTGGATTGTTCCGGTTTACCACTTGTGGGCGAGACTGTTTGTGATTACGACGAGGGATTCATTGCCGGAATCCTGAACACTTACACCGGAAAGGATTTTGAAGTAAAAGAGATCGACTGTTGGGCTACGGGAGACAGAACCTGCAGGTTTGCGGCAAAACTAAAGCAATAGTCGCTAGTGACATGGAGGTTCAGTTGTCCTTACTGAACGATATTAGTGAAGCCATTCTCCAATTAAACCGTGGCGAGATTCCGGATAGATTGCATACTCAAGGGTCTCAGGCGTCCAATGATGTGGTGCGACTTGTCGACGCTGTTAATAGCCTGATTAAGAGCTATGCGGACTCCCAGCATTTTTTGGGTTCACTCTCCGAAGGACGACTCGATGTTGATCCCCCTCACAGAAATTTTCTCATTTCCTCGTTTAAACAACTCCACGCTCATATGAAACATTTGACCTGGCAGACCCAACAAGTCGCTCAAGGTGATTTGAATCAAAGAGTCGACTTCCTAGGTGATTTCTCTGTTGCCTTCAATTCCATGATCGATGCATTGAAGGAGAAAAGGCTTATAGAAGAGGTCCTCAAGAAAACTAATCAATACTTGGATTCTGCAAACGAGGAACAGAGACGGTTGCTGTCGACAGCCGCAACAGCCATATTCACTTTTGACGCCCACGGCACAATCACTGGAGTTAACGAAGAGTTAAGTCTGATTACAGGGTTCGAGAAAGAAGACATAATAGGAAAGCCCTCCAGCGTTCTACGAGAACAACAGAGCGACGAGTCTTTTGTCCCGTTTCAATTGGGGCTAAAGGACCGTCTTGTCCGACATCAGTGTTCCTTACGAACCAAAGATGGACGTGTCTTGACTGTTTTGGAAAATGCCTCTGTAGAGAGAGACGATGAGGGAAGAATAATAAGAGGAATAGGATCTTTCATAGATGTCTCTGAGTTGATCGAAGCCCGGAAGCTTGCGGAACAAGCGTGTGTAGCCAAGAGTGAGTTTTTGGCGAACATGAGCCACGAAATTCGGACTCCGATGAATGGCATAATCGGCATGACGCAACTTGCGTTAAACACACAATTGACTGATGAGCAGCAGGATTACCTTCAGTCGGTAATCATCTCTGCTGATTCTCTCCTCGGATTGATCAATGACATTTTGGACTTTTCTAAAATAGAAGCCGGTAAGTTTGAACTGGCTCCGATGCAATTCAGCTTACGGGATTGTATTTCGGACACCATGACCACTATGGCGATTGGGGCTGACAATAAGGGGCTGGAATTAGTGTACTGTATTCCTTTCGACATTCCTGACGCTCTTATCGGCGATCCGGGACGAATTCGCCAGATTCTGGTCAACTTAATTGGCAACGCCATCAAATTTACAGCGGAGGGTGAGGTGGCGGTCAGCGCTGCGGTGGAAGTAGCAACAAATGAGGAGATTTGCCTTCACTTTTCCGTCGCCGACACTGGTATAGGGATCCCACTTGAAAAGCAAAAGAAGATATTCAACGCTTTTGAACAAGCTGATGGCTCGACTTCAAGGATATATGGTGGCACTGGCCTGGGCCTGTCAATTACGGCCCGATTGGTTGAGATGATGAAGGGACGAATTTGGGTAGAAAGTGAAATGGGCAAGGGAAGCGTTTTTCACTGTATGGTCTGGCTATCTCTATCGGCTGAACTCGCGTCTAGGCGCATTCCGTCAGACGTCTCAAGCCTCAAAGGTGTCAGCGTGTTGGTTGTGGACGATAACGCCACAAACAGACGCATCCTAGAAGAATCTCTCAGGGCCTGGGGAATGAAAGTAACCTCAATAGATGGAGGTAAGGCAGCTCTTGAGGAGATGAAAAAGTCTGAGATCGAGAGGAACCCATTTACGATAGTTCTGGTTGATTACATGATGCCGGGAATGGACGGATTTGAATTGGCTGAGAAAATCAAGGCTGACCCGGGTATCGCCAATTCGACTATGATAATGCTCACGTCGGCTGGACAGCGTGGTGACGCCGCTAGGTGCCTAGAGCTAGGAATATCAGCTTATTTGCTCAAACCAATTAACCAAAAGCAACTCTTGGAAACGATATGTGGTTCATTACGGAAAAGTGACGTTACTCAAACCAGACCTGCCTTGTTGACCCGTCATTCAATCCGCGAAAGCAAACGGAGCCTAAATTTTCTGTTAGCTGAAGACAACCTGATAAACCAGAAATTGGCTGTTAGCTTAATAAAAAGGATGGGGCATAAAGTGTCAATTGCGCAGAACGGCATACAGGCGATTGAGGCGATTGAAACAGAGAAGTTTGACATCGTACTGATGGATGTTCAGATGCCGGAAATGGACGGTTTGGAGGCGACCATCCGGATTCGTAGAGATCTTGGGGAAACGACTCTGCCCATCATTGCCATGACAGCACATGCCATGAGGGGGGATCGTGAAAAATGTA
>DYRE01000542.1 GCA_020718965.1 Desulfomonile tiedjei | reverse complement strand
GTTGGTTACAAAAGGCTTTCCGGTTAAAGACTCGGAGAGTTTGTAATAAAAGTTAGGGTGGCGAAAAGGGAGTAAGAGTCATGGGAGGAAGGGAAAATATAGAAATCATCGAGTCCGAAATCATTACTACTGGTGATGACAATGTTGTCCCCGTAGCCAGCGAGGAATTCGTTTTTACGCCTCATATCAGCATGTTGACTGAAAGAGCCGCGGCGTATTTGAATGTTGGCTACTCGGTCCATTTCGCTGGCGCAGCCGGGACAGGCAAAACGACCTTGGCCTTTCATCTTGCAGCGAACCGGGAAAGACCGGTTATTTTGATTCACGGGGATGATGAATTCGGGAGTTCGGATCTGGTAGGCCGGGATTCGGGTTATCGAAAGTCTAAACTTATCGATAATTATATTCATTCTGTAGTGCGGACCGAAGAAGAGATGCGAAGCCTGTGGGTCGACAATCGTCTAACAACAGCGTGTAGAGAAGGTTATACCCTGATTTATGATGAATTCACACGGTCACGAGCAGAAGCTAATAATGTCCTTTTGAGTATCCTTGAGGAGAAGATTCTGAACCTTCCCAGCATGCGTCGCACAGGTGAAGGCTATCTCGAAGTCCACCCGGATTTTAGAGCTATATTTACGTCCAACCCGGAAGAATACGCCGGGGTGCATAAGACTCAGGACGCTCTTATGGATCGTCTGATCACAATAAATGTTGATCATTATGATCGTGAAACTGAAGTTCAGATAACAACGTCAAAATCAGGAATTCCCAGATCAGATGCGGAGACCATCGTAGACATTATCAGAGAGCTTCGCCTGGTGGGGGTAAACAACCACAGACCCACAATAAGGGCCTGCATAGCTATTGGCAAGGTGATATCCCACCTGGGCGCCAGAGCTCACGAAAATGATCCTACTTTTGATTGGGTTTGCCAGGATGTATTAAATACTGATACTGTAAAGGTTACCAGATCAGGACAATCCCTCATGCCTGAAAAGATCAAAGAAATCGTCAAGAGAGTCTGCCGCAAAAATAAGGCCGAGAGAAAAGCTACAATAAGGCCGGTGACTGCAGATTAAGAATGGAGTAAAAAAATGGGTATACGACGATCAGGTGATATCAGAAATGTCCGAGATATTCGCACCTACTCCGGGAGAGTCGACGCTGGCGGGGTACCCTATCTGGGTTACATGAAAATAAGTTGCCTCGAGATGGAAAAAGCCCGGCGGGAGAAAGAACGCAATAGCGCGCTAGCTCGAATTAAAAACATTGATTCCAGGATAA
>DYRE01000541.1 GCA_020718965.1 Desulfomonile tiedjei | reverse complement strand
CCAAACCCCAAACCCCAAACCCCAAACCCCAAACCCCAAACCCCAAACCCCGATAGTGTCATATTGATTGAGTATATAAAAATCTCTTTATTCTAGATACTTTTCTGTCCCATCGTATATTCATACATAATCCCGCCTCTCTTCCATTCACATAGCCTCCAATCAGAAGCACTAGATTCTTTAAGCTTGCCAAACCCATGAAATTGATCATCTTTCCATTCTCCTTCATATTTTCGTCCTTCACGAGCCCACCTCATGACCCCATACCCATTTTTCTTGCCGTTTCCAAATTCACCCTCGAAAATACAAGTAGTGCCATTTTCGTCCTTGGATCGGAGAGTTCCACGGCCGTTCCATTCTCCATGAGCAAACATGCCTCGATACTCAAGGACGTCGTAGATGATCTGCACTCCTTCGCCGTGCATGAGACCCTTTTCGAATCTTCCTTCAGTGTAGCTTTCGGGAGTTTTGAGAATACCGAGTCCATTGTAGTCTCCTTCTTTGAACTCACCTTCGTAGATGCTGCCATCTTTCAATTTGAGGATTCCGCGTCCTCCGTACCTCCCATTATTAAACTCCCCACGATACCACTCTCCACTCGATGCGCTAAACTGAGTGCCTAGCCCTTGTTTCTGGTCATCATTCCAGCTACCCCAGTAGACAAGGCCTAAACTCGAGATGTACCTCCCTTGGCCGCATTTTTCGTCCTCTTTCCATTCCCCCTCATAAAAGCTGCCGTTATCGGTGACTTCCATCCCTAGCCCATATTTCTTTCCAAACCTGTACTGTCCAGCATAGCAAACCCCTTTATCCCTATAAGCAAAGGGCCCATCAAAGTTAGCAAGTTCATCAATCTTAACCCCATGCTCCAAGAACGGAGGCAGTGTCTTCAGCAACGAACGTGCAAGCAGGGAGGGCTCAGGGAGCGACTCCAGCGCCAGAGAACGCAGGGCCAGAGATGGACCTGGCTTGTTAGTGTTTGCGTATATGTTTGAGTGGGTATCGGGCTCTGTGTCCGTTACATCCAATAATGAGTCCTTACCGTACAACTCGATGTCTAGCTCTGGATGGAGCTCTGAAAGTGGAATCGGCTCGAAAAATGGGTCTGAAACTATAGGGTAAGATATTTGGGAAGGTGGACACGGCTTTTGCAACACAAGAGGCTCAGGGAGAGGAGAAAACTCAATCACTGGTCTCGATATGCATAATTCATTTCCCATTATTTCATTATGAAGGTAGGGGTTTGGGGTTTGGGGTTTGGGGTTTGGGGTTTGGGGTTTGGGGTTT